>JAZNGR010000240.1:0-3476 GCA_045576575.1 Eubacteriales bacterium | reverse complement strand
AGGGCTTTGGTGAGAAATCTGCCGAAAATCTTTTGGCAGCACTGGAAAACTCAAAGGATGTTCCTCTGGATCGGGTTTTATATGCTTTGGGGATTCGTAACATTGGCGCAAAAGCTGCAAGGCAATTGGCTGAGCATTTTGGGTCGATGGAAAGCGTGATGTCTGCTTCGGTGGATGAGATTGTTGAGATCTATGATTTCGGCAAGATCATGGCGGAGAATGTTGTGGCTTATTTTTCTGATGAGGAAAACTGCAACTTTGTGGGTCGCCTGAAGAATGTCGGACTTAAGATGCAATATGAAATAAAAGAAGTTGCAGATCTTTTGGTGGGGAAAACCTTTGTGATGAGCGGCGGATTGGATTCGATGAGCCGCGATGAAGCCACTGCTGCAATTGAACGTTTGGGCGGGAAGGTTTCCGGTTCCGTTTCAAAAAAAACTTCTTATTTAATATTAGGAGATAAACCCGGAAGTAAATTAACCAAAGCAAAGGAATTGGGGATTCCTGTTTTAGAGGAAGATGAGTTTTTGAAGATGATTCAAGGAGAGGGCGAAGAATGAAAGAATACGAAATTGTAATCGGTCTGGAAGTCCATGCCGAGTTAAACAGTAAAACAAAGATCTATTGCTCCTGCAAAAACAGTTTTGGTGGAGAGGTCAATACTCAATGCTGTCCTGTTTGTACCGGTATGCCCGGTGCATTGCCGGTATTAAATCGCAAGGTGGTGGAATATGCAATTCGAATGGGCCATGCCACCGGTTGTAAGATCCACACACTTTTGAAGCAAGATCGAAAGAATTACTTTTATCCCGATCTGCCGAAGGCATATCAGATTTCTCAGTTTGATATTCCTCTTTGCTATGACGGTTCCGTTGAATTTATGATGAACGGTGAGTCTAAGCGGGTGGGTATTACTCGAATTCACATCGAAGAAGACGCGGGAAAACTTTTGCATCAGGAAGGGATCCCATATTCTTTGGTTGATTTGAATCGGTGCGGTGTTCCTCTGATCGAGATCGTTTCCGAGCCTGATCTTCGCTCTTCTCAAGAGGCGAGAGAATATTTGGAAACGATTCGTACCATTTTAATGTATGTGGGCATTTCGGATTGTAAAATGCAAGAGGGCTCTATCCGTTGTGATGTGAACGTTTCGGTTCGTCCTAAGGGTTCTGATAAATTCGGTACTCGTTGCGAAATGAAAAATATTAATACCTTTAGCGGTGCACAGCGTGCAATTGATTATGAAGCAGCTCGCCAGATTGAAATATTGGAAAATGGTGGTACTATTTCTCAAGAGACGCGTCGTTGGGACGACGAGAAAGGCATCAATGTTCTTCTTCGTTCCAAAGAAGATGCTCAGGATTATCGTTATTTCCCCGAACCGGACATTCCGCCTGTTTCTTTGGAGCAGGAGTGGATTGACCAGTTGAAGGACGAGATCCCCGAGTTGCCCAATGCAAAGATGAAACGCTATATATTGGAATATCACCTCAGCGAAACGGATGCCGGAATTATCGCAAGAAACTTCGAGCGCGCTGTATATTTTGATGAATGTACGGCAATGGATGCATCTCTTGCCAAGAATGCGTCTAATTGGATCCTTGGTGATATTGCAAAGTATCTTAATGACAGCAACGAGGAAATCGGCTCTTTCCCGGTGCAGCCTGCTCGCCTGATGGCACTGCTGAAACTGGTGGATAAAGGAACGATTTCAGGTGCAGCTGCGAAAAAGGTTCTTGCTGTGATGATTAAAGATCCTGCGGATCCGATGGCGATTGTGGAACGTGACGGCTTGGTTCAAAACAGCAATGAAGATGAAATGGCAAGCATTGTTGATACGGTATTGGCGGCAAATCCTGCTGCGGTTGAACAATATCGTGGTGGAAGAACCAACATTGTTGGGTTCCTGGTTGGTCAATGCATGAAAGAGTCTAAGGGAAAAGGGAATCCTCAGATTATCAGTAAACTTTTGATGGAACGTTTAAAATAAATGTTCAAAAACATCAGGCGCCGCAATGGTTTGCGGCGCCTGATAAAAAATAAAAAAATGCTTGACTATGGTCAAATGATGTGCTATAATGCTTATACCTGCCGGAAGGGCTTATTTTTTTGTGCAAAAAAATAGCCACCAATATCAATGCAGGGAGGCCAAAATAACAGGAGGTGCCGCAAAATGAGAGTCAAGATTACTCTGGCTTGTACCGAATGCAAGCAAAGAAACTATGACACAATGAAGAACAAGAAAAACGACCCCGACAGACTTGAGATGAACAAGTATTGCAAGTTCTGCAAAAAGCATACCTTGCATAGAGAAACCAAGTAAGATTCAAAGAAGGAGGACGCAAAGATGGCTGAAGCTAAAAAGAAGTCCGTCTTTTCCAGAATCTTGGGCTGGTTCCGTGAGGTCCGGGTTGAAATGACCAAGAGAATCATCTGGCCGACCTTTAAGCAAGTGGTTAACAATTCCGTAATTGTTATCGTATGCGTGGTTGTTGTCGGTGTATTCATCTGGGCTTTTGACTGGGTATTCTTTAATGGAATCCAGGGTCTGACCAACTGGATTGGCGGATTGTTAGGTTAATTTGATTTTTTAGAAAGGAGCAGAGCGTTATGGCTGATAAGGCTAAATGGTATGCAATTCATACTTATTCTGCTTATGAGAACAAGGTTGCAACCAACCTGCGCAGAATTATTGAAAACCGCAAACTGGAAGAAGTCATTCAGGATATTTCTGTTCCTACCGAGACCGTTGTTGAAACGACTGAAAAAGGTCAGAAGGAATATGAGCGTAAAGTATTCCCCGGTTATGTATTGGTAAAGATGGTTATGACCGATGAAACTTGGTATATCGTCCGCAATATTCAGGGCGTTACCGGGTTTGTTGGCTCCACCTCTGAGCCTCTTCCTCTTACTCAGGCTGAGATTGAAAAACTCGGTGTGGAGAAGAGAGTGGTTCATACTGATTATAAGAAGGGCGATTCTGTTCGTTTTGTTGCTTCCAACATGAGCGGTTTTGTTGGTGTGGTAGACGAGGTTTATCCTGAGTCTGCTAAATTGAAAGTGGTTGTGTCCATGTTCGGACGTGAAACTTCTGTTGAGGTTTCTTTCGAGCAGGTCGCACCCGTAGAGTAAGGCTGATTCGCACATTTTGTGCGTTATCGCAAGTGGGAGGAGAGTACTTTTTAATCTTTCCGCTATATTACCACATTGAAACACGAGGGAGGTGTTTAAGATGGCTCAAAAAGTAACAGGGTACATTAAACTTCAGATTCCGGCAGGTAAGGCAACACCGGCGCCCCCGGTTGGTCCTGCGCTGGGTCAGCACGGCGTCAACATTATGGCGTTTGCAAAGGAATTCAACGAGAGAACAAAGAATGATATCGGATACATCATTCCGGTTGTTATCACCGTTTATGCGGATCATTCTTTCACTTTTGTTACCAAGACTCCGCCTGCAGCAGTTCTTATTAAGAAGG
>JAZNGR010000239.1:0-10876 GCA_045576575.1 Eubacteriales bacterium | reverse complement strand
CACGAAAATCGTAAGATTTTCGTGTTTTTCTTGGAGGCGCCACCCGGAATCGGACCGGGGAATAAAGGTTTTGCAGACCTCTGCCTTACCGCTTGGCTATGGCGCCATATTCGATTTTAGAAAGCATGGGTGCGAGATTATCGCACCCATGATGGAGCGGATTACGGGGATCGAACCCGCCACCTCAACCTTGGCAAGGTTGCGCTCTACCAGATGAGCTACACCCGCATTTTTGATCGCTCTCTTCAAGCGACGAATGTTATTATACAGTATGTTTCTTTAAAAGTCAAGCGGTTTTTTATAAAAAAATAAAAAAAATTCTTTTTCTTGTTTTAGATAAAAAAACAGCTCAAAACAAATTCTGTTTTGAGCGGTTTTTAACGGTTTTATGCGCCCAGCAATGCAGCGCCGATAATGCCGGCATCGTTGCCCAATTTTGCAATTTTAATCTGAGTATAGGTATCATTGAAGCGAGCAAACATTTCCCGCATCACATATTCCTTGATCGGATTCAGCAGGGTATCCCCTTCCTTCGAGATCCCGCCACCGATACAAAGGACTTCCGGTTGCAACATATTGCAGAGATCCGCCACACCGCAAGCAACGGAATTGAGATAAGTATCAACCACCTTTTGGGCAGTGGGATCCCCTTTCCGCATGGCGTCAAAAGAGGTCAGACCATTGACCTTTTCCAAAGAGCCTGCGATCTTCCACATCAAAGAAGCAGGATCCTTTTCCATATATTCTTTCGTAGTAGCAATCAAACCCGAAACCGAAGCATATGCCTCCCAACAGCCCGCTCTTCCGCAGCCGCAGGGTCTTCCGTTTTCATGGATGACCATATGCCCCAGTTCAGCGCCCATACCATTGAAGCCGCTATAAAGTTGACCATTAATGATCATACCGCCGCCAACGCCGGTGCCCAAGGTCACGGTAACGCTGTTTTTAGTGCCAACCGCGGCGCCGCATTTGGCTTCCGCCCAAGCAGCTACATTGGCATCATTCTCAACACGAACGGAAGTGCCGGGGAAATACTCACCCAGCAACTTACCCAAAGGAGTATGCTTAAAGCCCAAGTTGGCAGCATAGATGACCACGCCGGTGCCCGGTTCCACCGCACCGGGAGTACCGATGCCGATGCTCTTAATATCTTTAATGGAAATACCGAAACCTTCCATCGCGGCATTGGCGGCATCTGCCATCCGCGCAATCACCTTATCCGGACCGCTCTTTGCCTCGGTAGGAATACTGGTCTTATACACCAGTTCCATCTCTTCATTTACAATACCGGCGGCGATATTAGTACCGCCCAGATCAATGCCCAAATAATACATTTACTGCTCCTCCATATTACTCAAGATCAATTGATTTAATTCTTCTGCCGCATTATAACCCAAACGCTTTTGGCGGTTATTCATGGCAGCAACTTCGATAATAATAGCCAAGTTTCGTCCGGGACGAACAGGGATGGTCAGCGACGGCACATCCACATCCAGGATCGAATTATATGTCGTATCCATGCCCAAGCGATCATAAACCTTATTTTGATCCCAATTCTCCAGATGGATCTCCATATCAATGTTGGCCTCTTCCTTAACGGCACCGATACCGAAAATTCGACGAACATTGATGATCCCAATGCCGCGAAGTTCAATGAAATACTGAATATTGGAGGGAGAGGTTCCCTTCAAGTGCGTAGAGGTGATCCGCTTAATAACCACTGCATCATCGGCAATCAGGCGATGACCGCGCTTGACCAATTCAATGGCAGTCTCGCTCTTACCGACACCGCTCTCACCGGTCAGCAAAATACCTTCACCATAAACTTCTACCAATACCCCGTGCATGGTGATCTGAGGACCCAACCGATCATTCAGCAAAAAGATCGAGCTACTGACAAACTGCGCAGTATGCATAGTGCTCTTTAAGATCGGAATTTTATATTTTTCGGCGATCTCCATCATTTCCGGATAACCGGACAGACCGCGGGTAACCACCAGCGCAGGAAAACGGAACTTGAAAAATTCTTCAAAGATCTCCCGACGACGGCTTTCATCAAGCTGATCCAGATAGGTATGCTCCACCTTACCCATAACCTGGATGCGGGTATCATCAAAATAATCGAAAAAACCCACCAATTGCAAAGCAGGACGATTGATATCGGTGGAGGTGATTTCTTTATCCAACCCACCGATGGGCATATACATCGACTCCAGACCCATTTCTTTCATCAGGTCTTTCAGATACAGTTTTTTCTCTTGGGACATCCTACGTCCTCCTTTTGGAGTTATATATTACCATTATAACAAACCGTACAAAAGGAATCAAACAAAATGTTTATTTTTTTATAAAAAAAAGACTTGCTTTTCTTGAATGGCTATGGTAAAATGATTTTTGCGTAATAAGGAGGTGTTCATCATGGCCAAATGTGAAGTATGCGGTAAAGGCGTTACCTTTGGTATTAAGGTTTCCCATTCTCACCGTCGCAGCAATAAGGCGTTCAAGCCCAATGTTAAGCGTATCAAAGCAGTCGTAAACGGCACGCCGAAGCGTGTTTACGTTTGCTCCAGATGTCTCCGTTCCGGTAAGGTCGAGAGAGCCTAAACAGTAGCTAACGCTAAGAGGATTTCTTATGAAATCCTCTTTTTTGCATTTTAAAGGGGTATTACACCAAGTGTAATACCCCTTTATTATTTTCTTCCGTAACGGTGGCAAAAAGAACATCATGATGATAGAAGCGATATTCCTTTTCTCCAAGGATCTCTCTTTCCAATAAAAGCAATTCATCGGTTGCTTCGTTATAATAATAGATCAAATCAAAGCCATCCAAGCGATTCGATTCAAAGTTCCAGCCTTGCCAAACCTGCTCTGCCGGCAACGGAACCACCGCCGCAAGGTCATATTGCTTGGTTTTATAGCGCAAGATCCCGGTCATCGCCCAATCGCTTTCAGTCACCCCATGCACATGCTCATGGTAATAATAATTCTGTTCCTCAAGATAATGAGGTTCCAGACCCAAAATTCCGATCCGCTGCTGAGGATCGGAAAGATCCACTGTTTCGATGATGGTCTTTGCAATTTTATGATCGGTTTCGGTCGTGAGTTTATAATCATGAAGTTCCGATACCGCAGCGATGCAAAAAACCAGCGCTACTGCGGCAATCAGCCCAGCGACAGTCTGCCGACGCATTTTTTGCGTCAGCAAGCGAAACAGTCCATCGGCGATCAGCGCCATACCCGCAAAGGACATCACTGTGCCCCGCAAGGAAAGCCACGGATTCGCCAAAATAAAGAACGGCGCAAGAGGCGCAAAAAACAGCGCCAAACCGCAAAGATACAGTGTTCGGTCACTTTTTTGTACCGCATTCATTTGACGGGTAGAAACCCACCAAAACAGCCCGCAAAGAGCAAATAACAACAAAACAAAGAACAAGGCGCCATCCTGCCAAAGAATCTCAAGACCTCGCCAAAAGCCTTTAAATAGCGTGCCGAAGCCGCCGCCAAAAAAGGCCTGCGCCATCTGTTTTAAGACTTGGGGTAAAAAATTCTTAAAATAATCACTGCTAATGGGCAAGACCACGTCCATTCGCCCGCCATACAGCGTGGAAGAAGGAAACAATCCTGTTAGCCCGAAATAGAGAACGGTATTGACCACACCGAAGCCGCCCCACAAGGCTTTTCGGCGGGCTTTTTTCATAGAAAGAAGCCCTACCAATGCAAATAATGCCACTGAAAAGACCAAACATTGTTCGTAAAAGCAACTGCTCAAAAACTGCAGCAGGCAAGCACCAAGCAGGAAATACCATTTCGCACCGTCGAAATACCGCTGCAAGAGCCATGCACCGAGGGCGGCAAAAAACAAACCGCAGAGAATACGAGAGGAGGCGCTGACCCAATAGGTTCCCTCAAATCCCAAGGGAAGAAGGGCAAAAATCACCAAAAAGAAATTGCCGGTACCGAAATGGCAGGAAAAGATGGATTTCAACAGTAATGCGGATGCGGCATACATCGCAGAAAGAATCGCCACCGCCAACAGCATCACAGGAAAAAACCGACTCCATACATAAAGATCTCCCAGCCCCGCTGCAGGACGAGAAGTCAGAAGCCCCAATCGGTTGATCAGCCAGCCGAGATCCTCAAAAAAGTAGGTATAATTATGGTATTGGATGTAATCATCCAATTGATAGAAATAGGTGAATCCATAATAAAGATAACGAATGAAAACGAGGGAAAAAAGAGAAAGAAACGGCAAGCATTTTAATAGAGTCTTGAAGTTTTTCATCTTTTTTCCCTCGTTTGATTTTTTATTCAGTCGGTTTTTCGGTCTCTGCAGGTTTTTGCTCCGGCGCGGTCACCGGCTTTTCCGGTTCGGCAGGCGTTTCTGCCGGGGGATCGGGATTCTCCGGTTTCGTTTCGGGAGTCTCAGGCTTGGTCGCAGGAGTTTCCGGTTCGGTAGTCGGAGTTTCCGGTTCGGTGGTCGGTGTATCGGGTTTCACAGATTCCTCCGGCTTGGTAGCAGGAGCATTAGGATCTGTTACCGGCGCATTGGGATCCAACGGCAGATTGGGATCTACTCCCGGAACACCGCAGACATCGCAGACCGCAGTCGGGGGGCTGTCGATAAAGAACTGTCCGCTGACGGTTTCGGCACACTTTCCATTGGGAAGTTTTCCGCTTGCAGCACAAACCGTATAAGACGCCAATCCGGTGGGCGCATCAAATGCCTGATAGGCGAGGTTCTTATGAACAGGACCCATTACCTTTCTCCAGGCAACCGCCGCAGGATTCAAGCCGCCATAATAAACCGTATCAGGGGTATCGTAACCCACCCATACGCCGGCGGTATAATATTTGGTATAACCCACAAACCAACGGTCATTATCGGCGCTGGTGGTACCGGTCTTCCCTGCAATGGCATGGGAAGAGCCGAAATCGCGGGTTGCGGAGGTACCGGTACCGTAGGTACAGGCATGCTGCAACATCATATTGATCACATCGGCAGTATTCTTCTCCATAGCGGTAGAAGACTCTACACGATGTTCTAAGATCACACGCCCATTTTGGTCGCAGATCTTGGTAAAGAGATAAGGCTCGGTAAAGGTCCCTTCATTGGGGAAAGCAGAATAAGCGGCGGTAATATCCAAAACGCTGATGCCCTTGGTAAGGCCGCCCAAGGCCATGGCCTGATCGTTCTCATCATAGCCGGAGCCTTTACGCAAGGTGCCGACGCCCAAGTTGTTCTCCACAAAGTTAAATGCCTTGGAAGGACCCAAAGCAGTTACCATCTGCACTGCAACGGTATTCTTAGATTGATCCACTGCCGCCTGCACACTCATCAATTTCTTTAAATAAGTGTCGTAATTCTTCGGCCAAGGATTCCCTTTGGAATCCTCACGTACTGCATCATCCATCAGCATCATACCCGGAGCGATCCGTACTCCATCAATGGTCGTTTTATATTCAATTGTGGGCGCGAAGGTGCCCATGGGCTTCATGCAAGAACCCGGCTGACGATAACTTTGAGTGGCACGGTTCAGGCCGCGAGCGGTTGTCTTTTCCCCGATGCCGCCTGCCATACCAACCACCGCACCGGTGGAATTATCAATCACCACAATGGAACTCTGCAAAGGTTCCTTATATTTCGAAGAGGTGATCCGGGGAAAATTGGCAGGATCTTTATAGATGACATCCACTTGGTTCTGCACACCGAGATCCATGGTAGAATAAATTTGAATACCGCCGCCATAGACCAAAGAGCGAGCATAGGCTTCGCTATAGCCCTTTTCATTCACCAAAGCGTCGATGACATCCAGAATCAACTGATCCACAAAATAACTGTTGATAGAGGAACTATTGGATGCCTCGCTCTCCCCTACATGCAATTGCAAAGTCTCCGCCTTTGCCGCCTCGCCTTCCTCGGGAGTAATAAACTCCAGTTCCACCATTTTATTAACGACATTCTTCGCCCGCTCCAAGTTGTTCTCGGGGTTCTGAATGGGATCATAATAGGTAGGCAGCTTAGTAATAGATGCCAGGCTGGCACATTCCAGCAAGGTCAACTGATCCAAGGTCTTATTAAAATAGATCTCTGCCGCGGTTTGCACACCGTAGCAACCTTGAGAAAGATAGATGGTATTGAGATAGACCTCTAAGATCTGCTCTTTTTTATATTCCCGCTCCAAATACCAGGCGCGGCGGATCTCCTGCACCTTACGAGAGATGGTCTGCTCACTGTCGCCCGAGAGGTTTTTGATGACCTGCTGGGTGATGGTGGAACCGCCGAAGGTATCATCGGAGCCGGGGTTTATAAAATTCAGCACCGCATGAAGGGTACGCTTGATATCCACACCGCTATGCTGATAGAACCGCTGATCCTCAATGGCAACAAAGGCATTCTGCAGGTTCTTGGGGATATCGGTAATATCTGCCCAGATACGGTTTTCACTGGTCAGCAGGGACTCCGCCTCCACATACTGCCCATCCTGCACCGCATAGACCACTGAAGTATAATTCAGAGTATTATCCACTTCAGAAAGGTCAAATTCATCGTCCAGATAAATAAAGGAATACCAAGCGAATGCCAACACTACAAAAAAGCAGGTCAGCACTCCGGTAAGGAACACACCGAAAAACGAGCGGCGCAACCAATGGGGCCATGAATCGTAAAATCTTTTACCTTTCTTTTCGGGGTCTTTCTTCAGCCGATGAAGAACCGCCTTGAAAAAGGTTCCTATTTTATTAAAGAGTACTTTTAATTTCTCCAACACGAGACCAACTCCTTATATTTATATATACAGTATTATTGTAACAAATCTTATCCCATAATTCAAGACCTTCGCCTAAAACTTCATCGCATACTCCGCTTGCGGCAGTATTCTCGCCAGCCTTCTTCTGCCAATTGGGCGGCATAAACAGAAAAACTACGTTGCTTCGTTGTTGCCCAACCGAAAGAAAAGAGATAAAGAATACAAAAGGCGCCGTAGCGCAAATAAAAGAGCAAGGTCTTCAAAAAGTGCCTGCGCAGAGCATCCCGCCCGATTTTTAATGCCTGCCGCACCGATACATCGGGATACTCCAGCAAAACATATTTACAAAGAATATATTTTAAATATAGAAAGAAACTCCCCAGCAACACTCCGCTCCAAAGAACGGCAGAAAGACCGATCAGCCAAGGAGAGCGCAGCATGAACTCTGCGGCAACAAGAAAGGGGTTCCCTTCCACCGAAAAAATATCCTCACCGGTTACCACCAAAAAAGAAAAGAAAAGCGCCACCTCCGCCACCGCGGCACCCAACAACAGCGCTAACCGCTGCAAATAGATCAGCCCTTTCTTTAATACCGAAAGCAAGACCGCTTTTGTTAGTAAAACGGGATAACGAAAAAGGAAAAATACTGCCGAAAACCGCACCTCTTCCCCCGCAGCAGAGCGAAGAAAATAATGAGAAATGCCATAAGAAAACGGAGTATAAAGCACCGAGGAACATACTAAGACCAAAAGAGCCGACCAATAAAATCCACGGTTAAGTTCTCCTTGAAACGCCGAATAGAAATCTCCCTTTCTATTTAATAAGAAGATTCCGCCCAAAATCAACAGCAATCCTGCCAGCGAAGCCAGGGCGATCATCAGAGCATAGAGAATACCCCTTTGTTGGTTTTTCATAAACACCTCATAAGGGAACAAGAGTGATCCGAACTTTGTTTTAAAAAGGTGGATTTCTGCACGATCTTTTATTTGATCAGCGTCAGCCAATCAAATGCGCCGAAATATCCTGCTTTAAGACAGGCTTGGATTCCTCTTGTCACCTAAAAAAGGGGATGTGTTTTCACACATCCCCTTTAAATATAATTTTTTACCAGTTAAACATAATGGTAGTGGGCAGCAACGAAGCGTTCAAAACCTTCATGATATTGACCGTATCTTTCTGCCATACATATTCCTGACCTTCGGCACCCCATGCCCAGTCACTCCACTTGATCTGAATAGTGGGATTATAAATCTTGGTCGCATCATTCTTATGATACATGGGATGAACCACCAAGTTGGCGTTTCCGGTAAATTGCTCGGTAGCCAAGAGATAAGCACGATCGGAAGCAAAATCATCCGGACTATAGGTGGTGATATTGGCTCTATTCTTATAGCCATAGAAATACTGAGTCACATTAGGATAAACAGTACTCAAATCAGCAGCCTTTTCAGCCCAGCCACGTACAAAGGAAACACCGATGTTTTCCTTCATATCGGCATAGCGAGCCTTCTGCTCTTCAGTCATCAGTTTCAGCGCGGGCTCTTCATTCTCAGCCTTCCAGATCTTGGTATACTCTTCAGCGATCCGCAGGGCGATAGAGGGAGTTTCACAGTTCTTCAGAACCGCAAATCCGCCAACCCAACCTGCAACAGGGCTTCCGATTTCTTTCTCATAATCGGCTTCGCCTGCTGCTTCCTTATCAGCGGCAACCATTTCATTGAATTCGGTTTCGCCGTAACCGAGGTTTACATTCTCAATTACCTTACCATAGGGATAAGCCACAAAATCCCAAGCCGCTTCGTTGGCGGCATAAGCGGTAGCGCTCACCGTTGCCAGATCATCAATCTCGCAAGCAACAAAGGAATAGGACTTAATATCATCGCTTCCGCTATAGCGGTCGAAAAGTTTATCGAAGACGGTATGATCTTCCCAATCTTCGGCATCGGCGAAATCACCGACATAATTCCTACCGTCGACACCGACATGCTCCCAATAGAGCTTTTCGATAAAGTCAACGCTTTGATGATAATCAATTTTCAAATTGAAAGTAGAAACGCTGGTCGTGGAGTGGATGGTCATACCGGCGCCATCATCCATACCGTACCAAATATCCAAGCCTTCCAACGCATCCATTTCGGAAGCCAAACCAACATTGGTGCCGGCGGTGCTGGCTTTCAGCATTTCAGTGAAAGCACTGATGCCCCAAGTACGATTGTTATACATCTCCACAGGGTCCGTTACCTGAATACCGCGCAGGTCTACAGGAGCGGAATCAATATAGCCAACGCTCGGTTCCACAGTAGCAGTCTTGACCTTAGCCTTATTATATGCAAGCAGGTAGGGAGCGCCGATACCGGAAGCGACATAATAACGAAGGGTGGTTGTTTCCAAAGCATCGGGAACGAAAAACTTTTTAGTAAAGGAGGAGTCAAAGGTGCCGAGTTCATCGCCCAAATCCATATTGATATAAGAATCAATAACTTGAGTGAAGGTATGGATATCGCCCCAATTGGAGTTATCCACATACATCAAGTCAGCCTTTTCACCGGAAAGAGTTGCGCGGCGGCAAGCGGCGGTATAGGCGGTGCCGGTACCCACACGCTTCACAATAACCGAGCAATTATATTTAGCGGTCATCGCCTGCACTGCGGCATTCTCATCGTCGATGGGGAAATCATCGGGAACCAGGATCTTGATGGTTCTGCCGGAAAGCAGCTCATCGCTGACGCCGGTTGCGCTATTGGCAACACCATGGGAAGCCTTGACCTTGGAAACCAATTCCTCGATCTTGCTCAAAAGGGTTGCTGCATCATATGTAGAAGTAAAAGGAGTATACACCGGATCGGGATCTTGGGGTTCCGGTTCGGGCTCCGGCTCCGGTTCGGGCTCCGGCTCCTTTTCGGGCTCTACATAGACATAACGATCTTCTTCGGGCTGCTCTTCATAATCAAACTCGGGAATGATCAACAGATCGCTCAACTTACCGCTCAAGTCTTCGCCATGATTGATGGCGCCCTTGGGTCTGCCGACATAGTTACAACCGGCGAGGGTAAGCACGATCATTACGATCATGATAACAGCCAGAACCTTTCTCAACTTCATTTGAATACCTCCTGCATACGAGAACTAAAAAGCAATATATATAATATATCACTCATAGTATATCATACGGAAATAGGCACTTCAAGTAAAATTTTCGAATTAGTGAAAATTCACAATCTTTTGGATGAAATTTTGTGCATCATTTCATCGCATATTGTTCTTTTTCTTTGGCGATCAGAAAGCGAAGCCGTGATTGAACCCCTAATAATTCATAAGACAACGCATCTACCAACAACGGTTCATTGATCAGCGATAGTTTTGCCTCCAGATTTTCCATCCGCTCCCGCAAACAGATCATTTCCTCCCGCGGGGTCCATGTTTTCTTTTTCATCTAAAAATCACCTCAATCTCATTGTTTCCGTTTTCTTCCAAACTTATGCTTTCGCAGTTGAAAAAAAACAAAAAGTATGGTATCTTGATAGTAGTATATTTGAAAGGAGCCGTCATAATGAACCGTCTTTTTGACCGTATCCGAAATAAATGGGTCTTATTCGGGCTTTCCGCAGCCGCGACCTTGATTTTATTTTCACTGATCTTCCTGTTCTTTTTGCGAGGACCCTTTGCTTCCCTCTTTGCCAAGCAGGGCGCAGATGCCATCGCAGATGGGAATTATGAAAAAGCCGCCAACCGCTACTCCTTGGCGCTGAATCTAAAGAAAAACCGCGAAGAAATCTATACCGGCTGCGCCGACGCACTGGTAGCGATGAAAGATTATACCGGCGCGCGGGAAGTTTTAGAAAAAGGTATTGCCCGCATAGGCGGCGCGGAGGAACTTTATCTTGCCAAAGCCGCCACCTTCACCGCCGAAGGAAAATTGGGAACCGCTGCCGATTTCTTGGATCGAATCGAAGATACTTATATTAATAAAAAGGTGCAAGATCTGCGTCCTGCTTCTCTTTCGGTCACTCCCGCCCCAGGGCGCTACAGCACCGCGCAGAAGATTACCCTGCAAGTTGCAGATGGCGCAACTGTTTATTATACGTTGGACGGCACTGATCCTACCCGCAATTCTTCTGTTTATTCCGAAC
>JAZNGR010000238.1:0-7205 GCA_045576575.1 Eubacteriales bacterium | reverse complement strand
ATTTCTAATATAAAATTCAAACTGATCGTTTTCATAAAATTAATATTCTTTCAAATATATATTATATTTTTCAGTAAACGCCTGCTTGTGATTTCGGCTTACAGGAATAGAGATTGCAAGATCTCTTAAATAGATTTCGTTACAGTTTCGATTAGAAATATATCTAAAATTTACAATGTAAGATTTATGACATCTAAAAAAATGAGAGTGAGGTAATTGTTGATATAAACAGGATAGTTTTGTTTTTGTAACAAGCACAAATTTACTTTGGAGATGTATATAGATTTCTTTGTTTTGCGATTCAATAAAAACGATATCTGAAGTATTAAGGGTCACAAACTCTCCTTCAGATTTAATAGATATGTCATAATCAAGTCGTTGAATCGTTCTAAAGTCATCAAGCGCTTTAAACAAGCCGGAGTACAAAGTATTTTTTACAACGAACCTATATGTATCCACGCTATACGCCGGTATAGCGATTTCAGGATAACTGGTGAGGAAGATAATACAAGACAAGGAATTTTTACCCTGTCTTAACTGTTCTGCGGTTTCTAATCCGGTTAAACCATGCATTTGATAATCGAGAATGATCAAATCGAACCGCTCATTAAACTTGATTAATTCTTCGCCTGAATGGAAGACTTCGATAACTGATTCCCAATTATGGGAATTAGAATATTCATAAATTTTATGTTTTACTTCTTCCAAGAAGCCGCTTTCGTCATCACAAATTGCAATTCTCATTGAGAGCCTTCTTCCTGTTACACCAATAAAACGACATCTTACACCAATATTTTCCAAATTCACCTCCTCTTTAGCTATTGTTGGCTTAAGAGGAGGTGAATTAAATGAGTTTTATTTTAGAACTTTTGTTTGAATGGCTCATGTACTAATTAGAATTATAAAGGTTATCCAAATGACTTACCATTTGGATTAATAATTCTTTTTGTACAGAAGTCCAATGCTTGGTGATCTCTTGAATCTCTGATATTCCGTATGATGGCAACTCAGGATCTGCATCGGTCAAGAAGATAAGCATATCTACGCTTAACTTATCGGCAATTAGAGCGAGTGTGTCAAGATTAAGACGCACTCTCCCGCGTTCGATCGCGCTAAGATGTTTGGAAGAAAACCCCAATTGCTCTGCTAATTCTGCTTGAGTTAAGTTCTTTTTCTTTCTGTATCTGGCAATTCTTTTACCGACGGTTAACATTTCTATCATAATTATCACCTGATTAATTATATTATTACCTAATCTAATTTTACTTTTTCTCAAATATTAGTAAATCCACGATAAAATAGAGCGTAAACCTGAAAGGTTATGTTTTTGGCCATGGACAGATTCTCATCATTATTATAAGACACCAAGAAATTACCGGTGTTGGAGGAAATAAGGTCGTGATTATTGTATTCAACCGTACAGTAATTGCGGCCTTATTTTTTATTAAGTTTCAAGGTTTGGAGAGAAATACACTTTGGATCCGTATAATAGAAGAAAACTGCTGTTAAGCGTACTAAAGCGGCGCGGATATGATACCCTATCAAACTTGGCAATAGAATTTAATGTGTCTAAAAAAACAATTCGACGTGATGTTGATATTTTATGCATGAAAGAGTTTCTCATAATTAAATCCGGAAGATTCACAGGAGGTATTTACTATGTCGGAAAAAACGATGTTTCGGTCAGGGTTTTAAATGAGTATCAAATTGCCATCTTAAAAAAGATAATACAATACGCAAAAGAAAAAGAGTGCTGTATTCTTTCCAACAATGAGATAACAGTACTATATAGTATTTTTGAAGATTTTTTATAAAATACGCATTCCTATCACAATAGTACATAGTGCTCCCAAATAACTCATTGAGTAGACAGAAGCAACAGAGTTTTCCGGTTCATGATTCATCAATATACCAAAAGCCGGAGAGCTGGTCATTCCTCCGGCAATAATTCCAAGAGTAGTAAGGGTATTCATTTTTAGACAGAAACAAATAATATAGCCGCTTAAAATAGGAATAATCGTAAAAAGGATCCCAATCAAAACATTTTTAATACTAAGATCATTTAAAAAATCAATTCCGGCAGTAATTCCTGTGCTTGCCAGAAAAATGATTAAGCCTAGATTTTGAAATAGAGAGTAGTTTGTATTTTTCTTCTGAATGGAACTCAAAATTAATCCGCTGCATAGGATTCCTCCGGTTGAACCCAAAGAAAAACCGAAGAAAGGAATAGCGATATATCCGATCACTTTGCCAATTATAATGGTTACAAACAGATCAATAAGATCACTTATTTGAGGAATGAAACTTTGGGATTGGCTGACCATGGATTTTGGCGCAATCTCAATTTTATTGAATTTACAGACGATTTGTACAAACAAAACAATTCCAAATACACCAAATATATAGGCGCTGCCATATCCGATTGTTGCATGTGAAGTGACAATAAATGGGGAATCAGCAAGTGTTACGAGTCCGGGGGTGCTGGTTAATGCTCCGCATAAAATGCCGGTCAGCATTGAATAATCTGATTCAATATTTAAATTTTCAACGAGCTTCATTGTTAAGATGGCAGAAATAACCATCAAGCTTGCAATGATGAACCCGCATATTTGAATTTTGGAAAACTCGGTTCGTAGTACTCTTCCTGATGTGAGGCCTATTGCTGAAATAAATAGCAGGGTTCCGAAGGACGATAGGTTTTTCATGGTTGTTTGTATGGCAATTGTATCATCTTTCGCGATAGAAAGTATAACCCCGCAAAAGACGGCAATCAAAAGAATTGATGACAGTTGTAGTGAAAATCCCCAAAACTTAATTTTCCCAATGATATAGCCTAATATGATGACCACAGAAAAAATGAAAAAGGGGTCTGTTAAAATATTAATCATATTGATCCTTTCAAGATGTGATAATGTAACTATAACAGTTAAAGGGGACAAAACCTGTCCCTTTTAAAATAAAAAATTTCCTCCCGGTGTCATAGGGAGGAAATTTTCATGAATAATTCACAATCTACTTAAAATAACAGCCATTTCTGCTCGGGTGATCGGTTCATTAGGGCGAAAATTTCCTTTATCATCACCGATCATCAGTCCTTTTTTGGCAGCATTTTCTACCGCCTGTTTTGCCCACTGGGGAATGCTGTTTTCATCTTTGAACATAACGATTTCATTCTCCTTGATTTGATAGTCTTGTGTATGGTAGTTTCCAACAGTATTGGGAATACCCAGATAGTCGGTTGGGTCCACAACCGTATTGCCACGCTGTAATTGATAATGTAAATGTACGCCGGACACATTACCTGTGGATCCCATAGTTCCTAAAACAGTAAGAGGGGTCACGGGATCGCCAGCCTTGACTGTCACACTATCCTTTACTAAGTGGCAGAAGATATGGCGGTACCCTTCATCGCCTTCGATTGAAACATATTGTCCCCAACCGTTTTTATCATAGGATACCAATCGAACTCTACCGTTGCAAGTGGCAAAGATTCGCCGATCATTTGCAACGAAATCGATACCCTTATGTCCATTGGCCCAAAAAGATCCCTTTTGACCATAAACTGCTGTAATGGAAAAAGCACCGGTAATAGGCAGATTGGTCATCACAATTACCTCCTTTCATTTCGTTATTTATTCGTCTTTCTTTAGTTGCAGGTAAAGTTGGTTGGCATAAACGCTTGTGCCGGCTAACAGAATGCCTTGAGTAATAGATGTGAAAACAGCACAAGCCACTTCGCTCACTTTACCGATATCACAGGTAGAGAGGACCCAAATGGTTGACAGCAAAATAGAGGAGCCTCCCAGGAGGAAGGGAATCCATTTATCTGTAACCTTGCTCTTCTTCAACCCAATTCCGATAAAATATAGTGCCGGAATAAGGATCAAAAGTTCGGTTTTAATATAGTTTTGAAATTCCATTTTCTTACTCCATTAAGTAAAAATATTACCTATGATGGTCGAAATCAGACCGCCTGCCAACGCCGCAATGATAGCGGTGGTAATTTGATTTATTCGCTGGCGCGGAATTCCGTCGATTTCTTCGATTTTTCGTTCATGTCTGGCCAGATGTTCGTTGGTGTGCTTTAATTCGGTAGCCAGCATAACCAATGTTTCATTCATGGAACGAATTTCCTCGTGAACTTCTTTTAAATCCGACATTTCAGCTTCTAAGTGTTTTAAACGGTTCTCATGCCGTTCAAGTACGATCTGGACTTCTTCCATAGTCTTTCTCCTTTCTTTTTACGATCAAACGATTGAATGATCGCTTATTCACAGCTGCAACTATATTGTAGCAGTTAAAGGGGACAAAACATGGACACTTTAAAAAGTTTTTATAAAAAACATGACGAATACTTATTTTCGATTTTTTCTGAATGCAAGTGAAATAAAAAGAAAATATGATATACTTAATTATAAAAGGAGAGGGTACTTATGGAAAAAGAAATTATCAATAGAACTATGATACAGCAGGATTTAAAATGGCATTATACTTGCGATATTCGTCTGCTTTTCATGAAAACAGTCGCTATGGTGTTCCCTGTTGTAGTCTTTTGTTTTGTTTCATCTATGGCTCATATGCCGATTGGACTCACTGTACTTTTGGCATTGGCGTTTTTAACCGCCTTTGGAGCGGCCCCTATCGCGATCTTTCGCCGATTGATCTACATTCATAAAATAAAACGAGGAGATTTTTTAATAAAAAAAGATCGACTCACATCGAAAAAAATTGCCCCGAACCCTTTTGATATAATGGGTGTCGGTCACTCTCTTTTCTCTCACCTAAATAAACGCATATATCACCTGGATTTTGCAGTTTACGGAAAATTTACTCTCTTCATACGAGAAAACTATACGTTCTCAAAGAATTTTTATATAACAGGAAAAGGAATCTATGACCGAGCAAAAATCGGCGAAGATTTTTATGTGGTATTGATCGGGAAAAGAAAAGTGCCGATGAATGTTTACAGCACAGCGTTTTTTACACTTCAAGAGGAAGGTTAAAGAACTGATTATAAACACAGGAAAACGAAAATAATGATAAAAAGGAGTTTTACTACCATGGCAAAAGAAATACGCTGCAGTTTCTGCGGCGAAAAGTGCCTCGATACCGATACCTATTGTCGCTATTGTCACAAAACGATTAACTTGCAACATAATCAAGATGCACAGATGTTGGAAGGCATCGAACTGGAACAATGGAAGAAATTCATTGATAAGAAATCCTATGACTATATAGAAGTCTTCAAAAAGCACGAAGGAAAAAAGTTTTTCGTCGGCTTTCATCCGGCTGCTTTTTTTCCTGTATTATGGATGCTATACCGAAAAATGTATCTTCAGGCGGTAGTGACCCAAGTGCTTCTTTATCTTTGCGCGTTTTTATTGCTGTTTCTTTGGAAAATTTTTCCGCCTCTTATGTTTCTCAGTGTTCCTATTATGCTTGCAGTCATCTTCGCCATCGGATCCATCGCTCACGCTCTTTATAAATCTCATTGTAAGCGTCAGCTGATGCGTAAGCCCCCGAATATGCAGCGTGGAGGGACCTCTGCCACTGCAGCGGGGATAGGATATATCATCATCGGTATCATTACCGCTGTTTTTTTTGAGCCGATGTCGACTCTTTTGATTATAGCGCTGAACTAAATGTCCGACAAATTCATTTCACACGGTGGTAGTTTTGAGCGCCGCCAATACTTGCGGTTATCCACGGAATTAAAAAAGTTGCCGTTGATGCCACTCTGTAAGAAGGTGCGCCTCAAAGGCAACTTTTTATATTTTTTTATGACTGTCAAAAGTGATTTGCCATTTTCTGAATGCAATTGAAATAAAAAGAAAATATGATATACTTAATTATAAAAGGAGGGGGTGTTTATGGAAAAAGAAATTATTAACAATAAAATCATTGTTCAAGATATGATACAAAATTATCGAAAAGATTTTGTTCAACTTTTTCTTTCCCTTGCAGTAACCACTCTTACCTTTGTTTTTCTCTGCTTAGTGGAACTTTTTAAAACGGATTCGCTGCTCCTTTGGGTTGCTGTATTCTTATACTTCTTTATATACAGCGTAATATTTATAGGTATTATTAGCCGATGGATATATATCTCAAAAATGAAAAAAGGGGATTTCAAGGTGGAAATTGATTGTCTTGCAGAAAAGCCAAAAACCGGCGATACATGGGGACGATATGAGATAAGAACCGGCCTTTTACTGGCCTCTTTGAGCGCTCGCGGTCATCGATTGCGATTTGCCAGATATGGGGAATTTTCACTCCTTCATGGGAGTTATTATGGATTTTCTCCAACCTTTTATATGACCGACAACGGAGTTTATAATTGTGCAAAAATCGGTGAAGATTTTTATGTGGTGTTGATTGGAAAACGAAAAGTGCCAATGAATGTTTACAGCACAGCGTTTTTTACACTTCAAGAGGAAGGTTAAAAAATTAATTATGCAAAAAGAAACACTGACACGTTCTATCATTGAAAAAGATTTGATCCGCGTTTCCGGCGGAGACACAAAAATATCAGTATTAACTTCAATTGCCGCATGGGTGATTTCGCTGATTGTCTGCATTCCGTTTATTTTTCTCGGGATTTTTGAGCCCGATGTGTTTATGCTTTTTATTGTTGCCAGTCTGTTATTTATGGTGGCGACAATTTTTATCTTGATCCATACGATTAACGATATCCTTCGAATTAAAAGAATAAAAGCCGGGAAATACTTTATCCAAATCGAGAAACTGATTCAAAGCGTAGAGGGACGTCCCGGCGGTCATACCAAACTGAGTTTCAGTATTCCGCACACCCTATACTTCAAAAGCGGAAAATTCCATATATCACCAACAAAAAAACATTATGATTGGTCTCCCCTTTATTGTATGACGGGCACCGGAATTTTTAATACCGCAAATATTGGTGATGCTTTCATTTTAACCGGCTTACCAAAGGAAGGAATCCTTATGGTTTATAACGAAAAATATTTCAAACTTCATCAAGAAGAATTATGATAAAAAACAGTTCACCCAACTCCAAAGAGTTCGGTGAACTGTTTTTTTATTCTTTTATAGTATCACACCATTCATCAATTCTATATGATTGACTATTCTTCAATTTTAAAAACACACAATAACCAGTATCATTTGCACAATAATCCAAAATATCCTTACAATAATTTGGCTCTACAATAAGACTATCCGCAAGTTCG
>JAZNGR010000237.1:0-1816 GCA_045576575.1 Eubacteriales bacterium | reverse complement strand
GGCGGTCATGTTTCCACCCTCGGCTACGGTGAACTTTTTGACGGCGCCGGTAAATTTACCAAAACCGGATTGTACAACTACATGACCCCACACATCATGGATACCTGCAAGCTCCATGACCGTCCGAAACCGTGAGCAATTTTTGAGGTGTGAAAATGAAAAAATTTCTTTTGAGCTTTGTGCTTGCCGCCGCCGCGCTTCTTTCCGGCGGGGAATTAAAGTGGGACAGCTCCAACAACTTCGGTAAATGGGGACGCCCGGTGCGGATGACAATGAAACGGCAAAATGGTGTGCTGGTCATCAATTCCAAGAGCAAAGATCCCTGCTTTCATCTGGACAACATCTCCCTGAAACCGGCAGATTACAACCTGCTGGTCATTGAATACCGCGTCCCCGGAAAAATCGAATCCGGCAATCAGGGCAGGATCTACTTTCTCCGGGACAAAGACAAAACCTTTTCCGGGGTCTTTATCAATCTGGGCAGCTACATCTGTGACGGTCAATGGCACAAAAAGGAGATTCCACTTACCAGTGCCAACATCCGCCCTCTTAAATATTGGAAAGATGCCGCTTCCATCCGCAAGCTCCGCTTCGACCCCTTTGACAATGCCGGAACTCTGGAGATCCGTTCCATCGCCTTTATCAAAGATGACCAGCGGGCAAAAACTGCCGCCGCCGCTCAAAAAAGTGTGCGTTTCACCCCCGCTGAATTGCTGGAAAAAAGTTCCGACGGCATAAATTTTGATGCTTTCACCGGCAACTACAAACTTTCCACCGAAACCCCCGCCGACGGCAAATACTGCATGGAGCAAAGCGGTAATTCCAATGGCGAATATGAGGCAAAAACCAAAACTGTTCTGCCGGTCAAACCAGACACCCGTTATGTGCTGCGCTTCTACTCCCGCAACACCATTCCGGTGGGGCATGTGCTGTTCCGTTTCATCCAGAGCCGGAAAAGCGATGAGCTTGCGCCCAGCAGCTACCTTGACAGCGGCTGGACACAGCTTGCCTGCAATCTGGACAAATGGACGCTCAGCGAAAAAGAGTTCCGCACCTACAAAAATACTTACGGCATCGGCATCGCCTTTCATGTGAAAAACAACGGTGTCGGCAAGGCATGGTGGGACAAAATCGAACTGGTGGAACTTAAAGAAACCTCCCCTGCGCTGACGATACAACCAAATTCGCTCTTTTCCACCTTTACCGATATGAAGACCCAGGAGGCGTATCAGTACACCATTGAGGGTAAAAAACGCAAACAGATCGCATGGCGTGAAATCACCGTAAAGGATAATCCGCTGGTCATCCTTTGCAATGAACTGGTTCCGCCTGCTGCCAAAATTTCCGTCAAACTGGAACGCAACGGCAAAATCTTTTTGCAAGAGAGCCGCAACGCCGCCGCCAAAGTCACCTTGCCCCTGCCCGTACTTGAATTGCCCGAAGGCAAATATCTGCTCTCCGTTTCCGCAATAAAAGATGGCAAAACCCTCTGCTCTGCGGAAAAATTCATCTACCGACACCCATCGGTCAAACTGGAAAAACCCGCCCCCATTGAAACCGTGACCGGCAAACCCGGCAAACGGGGATTGTATGTCAACGGCAAACCCTTTCTCTGGATCAACCTCAGCGGCTTTCCCTACACCTTTATCTCTCCGGATCTGACCGTTTATCCCGACGTGGAAAAACTCATACTCCTTGCCCGGAAACACTTCGGCATCAACACATTGTCGGTCATTGCCAACAGCGGATTTCCCCACTATGACAGACTGCCCAGGGCAGAATTTCTGCCGCAGGCGGTCAAATTTTTCACCGAAAG
>JAZNGR010000236.1:0-1656 GCA_045576575.1 Eubacteriales bacterium | reverse complement strand
GAGAGACACCCTTTTCCGAACCGTATTGGTCAGTAATAAGTGCGCCGGAGCTGCCGATTTTTAAAATTGAACGCAGTTTTTGCATATCTTTTACTCCATATATTTATAACAAAGTGCAGGAAAATTTTCCGCAGTCAGTTGCGCCTTGAGTTCAAACTGGGGCTTCGCATAAGCAAAACGGTCATAATAGGGAAGTTTGTTCTCTTCAGCATCCTTGGGCAGTAAACGTATCTCCTCTTTCCACTTCGATGCTTGCGGTGGCTGCAGGATGCCGGAAGTATCACCATTCATCTGCAGCGTCTCCCATTGGGAAAAGTCGTAAAACCTCTCACGCTCCTCCTCCGGAACAGTGGAAAAATATACTCTGCTGTCACTTAACTCCCAGCGGTAACGCAACTGCCACTTCCCGGTGAATTTAAAGGGCGACTGATTCAAAACCTGAAGCTCGCCGGAAAAAAATTTGCTGTACCCGTAACGGTAACTGCCACGGTAATATGCTCCGTCATAACCGCATTTGTGCCCCGGATAGATGCGGCTGCACAAACCATCGACGCTCACTCTGCCGGTTTCCTGAAAGCCGTCATCCAAATCCACAGCTTCCCAACTCGAATCAATGCCGAACCAGCTGCCGGGAGCTGCCGGAGCCGGTTCAAAGGTGATTTCCGGGTAAAGTATGATCTCATTCAACAAGTAATAACAAAAGCGGAAAAAATCACTTTTCAGTCCAACCACACAGGGATATTGCCAGAACCACGTTTCCGGCGGCAAAGCGTAATATTCCAGCAATGCAGAGATATTTTCCTCTTCCGAATCGAAAAATTTGGGAAAGGGGGAAAAGTCCACCCAGCCTCCAATCTGACGGGCATCAAGGGAGTGGATCAGCAGAGTATATACCGCCTTTTTCAAATTTTCAAAATGCCAGGTCAAATTGGTCAGCGGTGCTGTCAGCGGCGTTGCTTTTGCCTCCAGTACAGTGCCGGAAAGAGCAAAAAAATCCACCCTTTCATTGACCGCTTCTGCAAGAATATTGTAATAATCCAGTATGTGATAAGGTTTTTCCGGCGGAGACCAGATCATAACATGTACCTCCCGCCGAAAAAGATACCCTGCCACCCCATCCAGCGTTGCGTGATGCTGAAAAGTTTTCCCTCCACAAAATAGAGTTGAGCCAGCGTTACCGTAAATTCCGGTATCGCATCTGCAAGATTAAGATCCGTGGTAATGAAAACATCGTAAAGGCGGTTGTCCACCGGATTTCTTTTGACACAAAAGCAGATGTAACTCTCTTCCGGAGTTATTGCCACCTCCGTTGCCTCCACCGTGTCCCAGCCGGTAAGCAAATCGGTGTGACCGCCGGAAACATGTACCGCATTCGGATCGGTGGCACTGCGGGTGACTTTAAATGCTCCATCGTAACCACTGCCGCCGCCGAAACCCAGCTGTATCAACCCCGGTTCCGTGGCGGTGCCGGAGTGCAACAGCCGTGCCGTACCAGCCGGATCAGTGGCAATGCCTCTACCGGGAACAGCTCCGAGCCAATCTCCAATAACGCCGTTTTGAACAAAGGCACGGCAGACGCCGCTGATCTGCATGGTTCCGGCAGATGAGGGCGGGATATCCTGTGCCGGTACGCCCCAGATTTTAAAGGGGTTGTAC
>JAZNGR010000235.1:0-2089 GCA_045576575.1 Eubacteriales bacterium | reverse complement strand
TCTTGAGCCTTGCGGGAATATCGGGAGAAAATCTTTTCATTCGCCTTCTCAAGCCCAGCTCCTTTACCCCGATCCTGGCGCTGGTGGGAATTCTGTTTTATATGTTTGGCAAAAACGGAAAAAAGAAGGATACGGCGGTGATTCTTTTGGGCTTTGCTACCCTGATGTTCGGCATGGATACCATGTCGGATGCTGTATCGGGCCTGAAAGACAGTTCCACCTTTCAAGCGCTGTTTCTGCTTTTTGAAAACCCCATTCTCGGCGTACTGGCCGGTGCGGTGCTCACCGCCATCATTCAGTCCAGCTCAGCCTCCGTGGGAATTTTGCAGGCGCTGGCCGCCACGGGACAGATCCGCTACGGGGCCGCCGTTCCCATTATTATGGGTCAAAACATCGGCACCTGTGTTACGGCGCTTCTTTCCTCCATCGGCGCCACCAAAAATGCCAAGCGTGCCGCACTGGTGCACCTGTCCTTCAATGTGATCGGTACGGTGATCTGGCTTTCCGTCTTTGCCGCCATCAAGGCCATATTCTCCCCCGCCGTTTTAAACGAGGGAGCGAGCCTTTCGGGCATTGCCGTATGCCACTCTGTTTTCAATATCCTCTGCACCCTGATTCTGTTGCCCATGTCGGGCCTTTTGGAGAGGATCTCAAGGCTTCTCATTCCCGAATCCAAGCTCCCGGAGGTGCAAACGGAATTGGACGACCGTCTTCTTTCCACCCCCGCCATTGCCTTGGGCAAATGCCGAGGGATGGCAATGGAAATGGCAGAGACCGCCTTTTTGACCCTTCACGAAAGCTTAAAATCCATACGGCATTACACCCCCGAATTGGCAGAGCGGATCCGTCAGGGAGAGGAGCGAACGGACCATTTTGAGGATGTTCTCGGTTCCTTTCTTGTAAAGCTCAGCTACAAGCACTTAAGTCAGGACGAAGGAAACGAGGTCACCAAACTTCTGAAAATGATCGGTGATCTGGAGCGAATCGGAGACCACGGGGTCAACCTTGTGGAATCCGCCGAGGAGATACGGGAAAAGAATATTGTCTTCACCCCCGAGGCGGAACAGGAGCTTGGCGTGATCTGCGGTGCGGTAAGCGAAATCTGTGAGTTGGCTCTGGATTCCTTCCTCCATGAAAAAGCGGAGAATGCCATGGCGGTAGAGCCCCTGGAGGAGATCCACCCCATTGAGCGAGAGCTTTTGGAAAAGTTTGGAAAAATGGGACTTCCCGTGATCCTGATCATCAACAAAACCGATATTTTTACCCCTGAGAATATCATTCGTACCATCGATGTATTTTCCAAGGAATACAGCTTCGCCTCCGTGATCCCTCTGTCCGGTAAAACGGGAGACGGGGTGGAGATCATTTTTCGTGAGATCGATCCCTTTATGGAAGAGGCTCCTTGGTTCTTCTCCTCGGATATGATCACCGACCAGCCCGAACGCACCATTGCAGGAGAGATCATTCGGGAAAAACTGTTGAAGCTTTTGGATAAGGAAATCCCCCACGGCATTGCCGTGGTCATTGAAGATTTCAAGGAATCGGAAAAGCTCATTGATATCCGTGCCGAGATCTTCTGTGAAAAGGCAAGTCATAAAAAGATCGTCATCGGTCGTGACGGTGCTATGCTGAAAAAGGTGGGAAGCTTTGCCAGAGAGGATCTGGAGGCTTTCTTCGGTACCCATGTCAATATCAACCTTTGGGTCAAGGTGAAAGAAAACTGGAGAGATGATGATCGTCTCCTTTCCACCTTCGGCTTCAAGATGGGTGACCAATGATCAAAACCGTCAAAGGCCTTGTCCTTCGCAGTGTCAAGTATGCGGAAAGTGATAAATTGATCACCGCCTTGACCGAAGAAGGAATGATCTTTTTCAAGGCGAGAGGGATCCGCAGCATCACCAGCAAAAATGCGGCGGGATGCGCTCTTTTCGTATACTCTGAATTTGTGTTGAATCAAAGAGGGGATAAGTGCTTTCTGCAGAAGGCCGCTCCCCTCTATTCTACCGTGCGTCAGGGAGCTTCCTTGGAGACCATGGCTCTGGCTTCTTATTTTGCGGAGATCAGCGAGGATGTGGCAAGAGATGCGGAA
>JAZNGR010000234.1:0-2059 GCA_045576575.1 Eubacteriales bacterium | reverse complement strand
TAATTATTTCTGATTCAGATAGAGATCCTTGCGGATCACATAGTTTTTGGCGTTGTTGAGATTAGTGCCCGGTTCTAGGGTGCGGACAACCTTTCCGGGAATGCCCATTACAAGGGAGTTTGGCGGAATGATGGTGCCCTTGGTGACCACGGAGCCGGCGCCCACAATGGAGCCCTCTCCCACCACGGCAAAGTCCAGAACCACCGCACCCATACCGATGAGCACACCGTTTTCGATAATGGCGCTGTGGATCACGGCGTTGTGGCCCAGGCTTACATCGTCGCCGATATGCACAGGACGATCAAAATCGTTATGGATGGTGACATTGTCCTGCACGTTCACACGGTTTCCGATGGTGATGGCGTCAAAATCCGCCCGGACGGAAGCACCGTGCCAAACGGAGCAGTCGTCACCCATGGTAACCTCGCCTACGACGGCGGCATTCTCCGCCACAAAGCAGCGCTCACCGAAAGCCGGGGTCTTGTCCATAAAAGAAGAGATCATTTTCTTATTCCTTTGTATGTGAATTTTTGGATTATGCTGGCAATTCATAAGAACTTGTATTAGAATCGGTAATACACTAAGATTATAGAAAAAACTTGGCCCGGTGTCAACCGAGGCCCGGGAGAAAACATGGAACAGCTCATCCCCTATCTTATCATCTGCCCGCTGGTTTTCCTTGGCGGCTTTGTGGACTCCATCGCCGGCGGCGGCGGTCTTATATCCCTCCCCGCCTATCTCATTGCCGGCCTCCCCGCCCACTACGCCATCGGCACAAACAAAATCAGCTCCGCCATGGGTACTACTCTTACCACCTGGAAATTCTGGAAGCAGGGTTATATAAAGCTTAAACTCAGTCTTCTCTGCGCCGTGTTCGCCCTTATCGGCTCCAGCTGCGGCGCAAATCTGGCCCTTCTGGTGAGCGATCAGTATTTTAAGGTCATCCTTCTGGTCATTCTCCCCCTCACGGCTTTTTATGTTTTTAAGTCCAAGGCCATGAACACCGATGGCAAGGAGCCCCTCTCCAGGGGAAAGACCGCTTTCATTGCGTCTGCCGCGGCCTTTATCATCGGTGCCTATGACGGCTTTTACGGCCCCGGCACCGGCACCTTCCTGCTGCTCATCCTCACAGGCATTGCCCACATGGACTTAAACTCCGCCGCGGGGACTACCAAGGTAATTAATCTTTCCACCAACGTGGCTGCCCTTGTCACCTATCTCGTAAACGGAAAAGTATATCTTATGCTCGGCCTCATCGCCGGCATCTTCGGCATCGCCGGAAACTGGCTTGGCACCAAATGCTTCACCCAAAACGGCGCAAAGATCGTAAAACCCATCATCTTCGTGGTGCTGGCCATATTCTTCGTACGCATCCTGTGGGAAATGTTCATGGGAGCATAAAGTTCCATACACACAAAAGACCCGGGAGAGTTGTCTCTCCCGGGTCTTTTCAATTCCGTTTATCCATTTCAATCCGGAGACCGATGGCTCCAAACAGAAGCCCCAGTAAACCAAAGCCAAGCAGCACAAGCACCAGAATGTTGCCTTCCATATAATCTGCCCAGTTGGTAAAGTCGCAGGGAATCAGCAGCTTGTAGGGATTGCTGGACTGCCAGCCGTTCAGCCGATAGATCTGTTCCAAAACCCACGGCATGACCCAACTCCAAAGACCGGTCCAGAACATAGCCACAGAAGCCCGAAGCCAACGGCCCACCGGAAGATACCTCAGCGCCCCCAGCCAGCCCCAAACGAGTATCAGACAAGCCAGAACAATGGGCAGCGCCTCACGGGAAAAAGCGTATCCTCCCCCAGTTTCCCAAAGAATACCAACAAGCAGAAGAACACTCTCAAAAAAGACATACACCAGTGCCTTGTGAGGAAATGTGCCCATCATCTGTTTCAGGGCGATCGGCAAAAGCGGAACGAACACACCGAACACCGTCCAAAGTGCTGCACTGACAAACCATGTCCCACTCTGATAGAGACAGCAGACACCATAAAGCAAGATCAAAAGCATCAATTCCACCCCAAGATACAGCGAAAACCGCATCCTGTGCAG
>JAZNGR010000233.1:0-4276 GCA_045576575.1 Eubacteriales bacterium | reverse complement strand
CATATCAAAAACTATACCCTTTATGATCCTCAAAATCCAACACCCTTTTGTACCCTGCCCACCTGCCATAAATAGTCGTTTTTTATTGATTATTTTCAAATATTATGATATAGTTAGAACAATAAAACTTCTCCAAAGGCGGAATCAACCATGACCAAAAATGAAATTTTAGCGCTCGTTGAAAAAGTCCACGCTTTGAAAAAAGATCCAAGCAATACCCTGCCCGACAATTCTTATTTTTTAGAAGAAAACACCATTCTTTGCTATCCCCGCGTCGCAGGAGATTCCCGTTATCCTTATTATAATGACGGATTGCAGATCTTTGCTCATACCAGCGGCTATATTGATTGCACCAAGGGCGCATACAGCCTCTTTCGAATCCAGCACTTCAACGAAGATGCACCCATCGCTTTTTTCGCCGGTGAAAAAACAGAAGATGGCTTCTTTCCCATCTCCATAACCGGCGCCGCGCGGCAATTGACCGAAAAGAATGTAGAGCGATATATAATCTATACCCCTGTATGCGCTTATTATATTACCGAATCCGAGAAGGCAATTTTTGCTCTTCGGGTCTATGTGGATCGCAGTAGTCATCTGCGCTTTTCCATTTGTGCTATCAACCGCGGCGAAGCAAGAGACCTCTATCTCTCTTCGTATTTTGATCCCATGCTCTCTTATGAGATCGCCGAAAAATTTTATATGCGGATGGGAAAATTCTCCTATCATTATGATAATGAAAGTTTTCTGCTCTATCGCCGCGCCAAAGGTAGTGTCTATAACTGCCTGTCGATCAATTCGGCGGTAGAGGGCTCGACCACCGCCCGCTATTCCACTACCGCAAGAAGAGAGGCTCGCGGTCGCGCCGGAGCTTGCCTTGCAAATAGTATTCCGCTATTGACCGGGCGGTATGACCAGGAAATTGCCGCCACCAATACCACCGATATCGCCATTGCTTCCGAAATCGTGCATTTTCATTTAAAAGAAAACGACTTTGCCTGCATCCACTATGAAATGCTCTCTACCGAAAGCAAAGAAGAAGCCGAGAACTTTTTGGGGACCCCCATTAATGTCTGCGAAGAGGATGCCGCTCTTCAAAAGCGAATCCCTGAAGAAAAAGCAATTTTCGACCGTATGAAGATCCAATTCAAAAATTGGAACAACAACGGAATCCATCCCGAAGTATTAAATTCCTTCTTGAAATGTGTGCAGAGACAGATCAGTCTTTGCGCTTTGGGCGACAACTATGCCGATTATCTCTTAGGAATCCGCGATGTATTTCAGCAATTGGAAGCAGCGCTGATCTGGCAGCCCAAAGAAGCCAGACGGCAGATCGTTCGGGTTATGAATTTCATTTTGGAAGACGGTCGTCCGCCGCGGCAGATTTCCTTCCCCTCGAAAGAACGCCCCATCCCTCAAATGGATCTTCGCCCCTTTATTGATCAAGGATTTTGGATCATTTCCGCTATTCATACCTATCTTGCTTATACGGATGACTTTTCGATTCTGGAGGAAGAATGCGGCTACTATAAGGCGCTGGCGACCATGGGTCCCTTAGAAAACAGCGCGCAACGGGATGATATTCTGCGCCATCTGGTCCGTATATTAGATTTTCTGCTCTCTAATGTGGATGAAGAAACGCATTGTATTCATGTCCTCTTCGGCGATTGGAACGATGCACTGGACGCCATGGGTCATACTACCGACGAAGGAAAAGAATATGGCACCGGTGTTAGCGTTATGGCAACGCAGCAGCTTTACCTTGCCATTGAACAGCTTTTAGAAATCTTGAAAAAGACCGGTAAATATCCTGAGAGAATCGCTGAATATGAAACGATCCGCAATCAAGTCGCCGAAGGCTTTATGAAATATGCCGTTGACACCAACCAACACGGTGAAAAACGCATTATGCACGGCTGGGGTGATAAGCGATCCTACTTTGTGGGCAGTTACAACGACTACGACGGAAAATCCCGCGTCAGCCTGACCGCCCAAGCATTCTTCGCCATCTCTAATATGGTAAAACGGTATCCCGAAATAAAAGAGGATATTGTTAAAAATATTCTCTCGTTGGATTCTAAATACGGTTTGCTCACCTTCTATCCCGAATTTAAATACTATTCTCCCGAAGTGGGACGTATTTCGGGCATTATGAAAGGCTCTGCCGAAAATTCCTGTGCCTATATCCACGCCGGCACTTTTGCCATTATGGCGCTCTTTATGATGGGGCATTCCAAAGAGGCATGGGATCAATTCCAAAAATCGCTGATCATCAGCCATCCCAACGCTACGCTCACCACCTTTGTGATGCCCAATTCCTATTGCTATAACGAAGAGTTTTATACCGATGGAATCTCCATGGGCGATTGGTATACCGGAAGCGGCGCCGTGGTAGTCAAAGAACTGATCCGTAACGGTTTTGGAATTATGCCGACCTTGGAGGGATTAAGTATTGCACCTCCGAAATATATGCCTTCCGATCAAGCAGAAATTACCCTACCTATTAAAGGCGCCGAGGTGACCGTGCAATATCATAACAAAGGCGAAGGCGCTCGCAAAATATACCTGAACGGTTCAGCGCTCTCCCTCTCATATGATGAAATTGCCGATACCCAAACCGCTTTTATTCCCAAAGAATCTCTCGGTGAAAATGCCATCATCTTAATTACAGACTAAACAAAAAAGGGCTGCCTTAGGCAGCCCTTTTAAATTATACTTCTTGCAGATGGTTCAACGAATGGTTTACATCTTGATCCATGCAGGAAAACTCACCGTCAAATTCATTTAAGAGTTTAACAGCATCTTCCAGTTTGTCGATCAATTCACCTTTTGCGGAAAGCAAATTGGTCTTCAAAATATCATAATCATTGATCAGCATACGGAATTTATGCTCTGCTTCTTCTCGCAATTGGCGAGCATGCTCCTCAGCATCCTGGATGATTCCTGCCGCATCGTTCTTCGCCTTGATCATCAGTTCGGCAAGAACTTCGCGGTTATCATCATAAAGCTGAGCCCGACGGCGCAATTCCTGAATATCCTCAGCCTGGCTCTGCAGGCGAGTCTGCAGTTCATTACGAACCGCCTCTTCATACTTCGGTGCCATTTCGCTTTCCACAGCATGGCGGATCTCCTGCTCTAAAGTCGGTCTCAGTTCTTTCTCGACCTGCGCACGAAGTTCCTCCCGCAAAGCGGTCTCATCAATGACCGCCTGCCCCTGCAGTTCCGCGGTTTCTACACGCTCCTGCTCCATGATCTCCAAAGAAGACTTTGCTTCATTGAGTTCTTTTTGCAGCTGAGTCAATTGACGGTTCAGGTTTTCAATATATGCCACAACTTCCTCTTTATTGTAGCCCTTAAATACGGTTTTAAAAATTTCGGCGTTTGCCATAATTTATCCTCCGTCCTGATTTTCAATACAAATATTGTATCATAAGAGTTTTAAAAAAGCAATACAGAAAAAACTCTTGACATTTCTTTTAATTATAGTATAATATTAAGGTCCTTGCTCATTTCTAAGAAAATGAGCCAAAAGTCCATAAGGAGGTGTAAATCATGGCTGAAGGAAATCGCAAGTATGAAACTATTTTCATCACCCGGCCGAATTTAACAGAGGAGGATTTTACCGCTCTCGTCGAAAAATTTAAAGGTTTGATTGAGAAGAATGGTACTATCGAGTCTGTTGAAGACTGGGGCGTCAAAAAGCTTGCCTACCCGATCGATTTCGTCAACGAAGGTCATTATGTGCTGATCAACTTTTCTGCACCTGTTACCTTCCCTGCCGAGCTCGAAAGAATTTACGGCATTACTGACGGCATTCTTCGTTCCATCGTTGTGAACAAAGAAGAAAAGTAAGGAAGGATTCTAAATATGATTAACAAAGTCATTTTAACCGGCCGCCTGACCGCCACCCCGGAGATCAGAAAAACATCTTCCGATGTATCTGTTACTTCGTTCTCTGTCGCTGTTCAGCGTCAGTACAAAGGTCCGGACGGTAACTATCCCACCGACTTCATCAATTGCGTAGCCTGGAGAAACACCGCAGATTTCATCTGCAAATATTTCGAAAAAGGGAATTTGATCGCTTTGGTCGGCTCCCTGCAATCCCGCAATTACGAGGATAAAACCGGCGCTAAAAGAACTGCCTTTGAGGTTGTTGCCGATGAGGCGCACTTTGTGGAATCCAAAAGGGACTCTTCTCGTCCTGTGGCTCCTGAGTTCAAGGCTCCCCCCGTAACCGGCGGGAACACCGTTGAATTTGAAGAAGTTCAAGATGACGAAT
>JAZNGR010000232.1:0-6382 GCA_045576575.1 Eubacteriales bacterium | reverse complement strand
TTCTCTGGGCTATGGAAAAAGGAATCACTACCGGAACCACCCCCACCACCTTCGGTCCGACTGAAGTTTGTGAGCGTGGGCAGATCGTCACTTTCCTTTATCGTGCTTATCAATAATTTTTCAGCCGCACAATTTGTGCGGCTGAACCTTTCGAGGTATTATTTATGACCGAACTCATTCGTCGCTTATTTATTCAAAACTATCAGAATATTGAAGACCCCTTGGTGCGCGCCAAACACGGTTCCGTTGCGGGAGCGGTGGGAATTGTTACCAACTTGCTGTTGGCGGCGATGAAGATCGCCATGGGTGCTCTCTTCGGTGCGATTGCCATCATTGCCGACGGGATCAATAATTTGGCGGACAGTCTTTCTTCCATCATTACCCTGATCGGATTTCGCCTCTCCGCTCAGCAGGCAGATGAAGAGCATCCTTACGGTCACGGACGGATGGAATATATTGCCGCCATGCTGATCTCCATGATGATGGTGGTGGTAGGCTTCACCTTGGTACAGGAATCGTTCCCCAAGATCTGGACACCAGAAGAAGCCTCTTCCTCTCCCCTGCTGTTTGCGGTATTGCTGCTCTCTATTGCCATGAAACTTTGGCAGGGATTATTCTACCGTTCCATGGGAAAGATCATCGGCAGCGATACCCTGCGCGCCAATTTTCGCGATAGCATCAATGATGTCATCTCCACTACTGCAGTATTGATCGCACTGCTCTTGACCCCGCTGATCGGCTACAACGCCGATGGCCTGATGGGCACTGCTGTTGCGCTCTTTATTATGTATTCCGGCGTCATGCTGATGAAGGATACCATCCAGCCCCTCTTGGGCGAGGGTGCCGATGCGGAACTGACCGCCCGCGTTAAAGAGGAGATCCTCTCCTATGAGGGAGTCTTGGGCGTGCATGATCTGATCGTCCATAACTACGGACCCGGCAGAGCCTTCGCCTCGGTGCATGTGGAAGTTCCCGCCGAGCGAGATCTTTTGGAAAGCCATGATCTGATTGATAATATCGAGCGGGAAATCCACCAAAAATTAGGATTACAACTTTCCATCCATATGGACCCTCTTGCCACCAACGATCCTGAACTGGATGCCCTGCGTATCGAACTGCGGGAACTGCTAGCTCCCTATGGGGAGCGGGTCGCCTACCATGACCTGCGGCTGGTCCGCGGCACCACCCATACCAATATGCTCTTTGATCTGCTCGTCCCCTTTGGTTTTTCTCTCTCCGATGAAGACCTTAAGCAGGAAGTAGATCAAAAGATCCGCAATATTCATCCAGATTTCTTCACCGTCATCACCGTTGATAAAGATATGACCCGCAGATAGAGCAATATTTGTTTTAACTGAATTATGACTTGCGAAAAACGCAAAACAAAAAGGGAACAGGAACACCGTTCCCTTTTTTTGCCCTCTTTTGGAATTTTCCAAAGGAAAACCCTTGACAATCCATTCCAATTCCATTATACTATTCAAGTAACCAAAATAGGGGTATAGCTCAGCTGGTAGAGCAGCGGTCTCCAAAACCGCGTGTCGTGGGTTCGATTCCTACTGCCCCTGCCATAGATAAATTCCGCATGACTACTTAAGTTATGCGGTTTTTATTTTTGCCAAGAGCCTTACTTTTGAAACATCTTTCTAACACTTTTTCTAACACTTATCTCCCAAAAGCAACGCGCCCATAGAATTTGCAATATGTTGCTTGCGTGCCATATCCAAATGACCATAGACATTTGCTGTCATTGTTATATCCGCATGACCAAGCCATTCTTGAACATCTTTGAGAGTTGCTCCATAAGATAAAAGAATACTTGCACAAGTGTGACGCAACTCATGAATACAAATAATCGGCAAATTATATTTGACCAAAAGTTTATGAAAAGCGTGACTAATGTAATCGGGGGCAATCGGTTTTCCATTATCCCAAGTCAATATATACGAACTTTCACAATAACCTTTTTGAAATAATTTGCGGTTTTCTGCTTGCTTTTCGCGTATGTTAAGAAACACCTTTTTGACCTCGGGCAATAGCGGCAAAGTACGATAACTGCTTTTAGTTTTTGTGGTATCTTTGCATTCAAGAGTCTGTGCCTTTACTACCGTATGCCGAATGGTCAATGTATCCTCATCAAAATTGATACTGCTCCACTGCAAACCGCATATTTCACTTCGTCGTAAACCATAGACCGCCGCAACCAAAATAGCGGGATATAAGCGCTCCTCTTTAACCTTTTCCAACAACACTTCCACTTGCTCTTTTGTATAAAACCGTGGGATATGTTGTTGTACTGTCGGCAACTCTACCAACTCGCATACATTCATCAAGAGAAAACCATCTTTTACCGCTTGTTTAATGGCTTGATGTAAGATGTTACGATGTTTACGCAAAGAGCAAGGAGAAAGCCCACCTTTACCATCTTTTCGCCCTTTAGTGGCTTTTTCATCAAAATATTGTTGCAACACTTGCGGAGTAACTTCTTGAAGTTTAGTGCGTCTTTCTTCAAAATAAGGACAAAGGTGAATATCAACTAATTTTCCATACGATTGATATGTAATAACATCAATTCTTTTCTTGGTAATTTCTAACCATCGGCGAAGATATGTTCCAAATTGCATGTCACTTGAAACAAGACCTTCTTTTTGCTCATACAAAGAAATCTGTTCGCGCAAGAATTTTTCAGCGCGTGTTTTATTTCCTTTTTCGGTCAATTTAGTATCAATCCACTTCTGTTTGCGTTTTCCATTTTGATATGTATTGAGAACGGCATAATATTTACCATTCTTCACTTGCAGGCTGCCTGTCATATTCTTCTCCTTTCTGTTACAGTTCAGACCTACTATGTTATACAGTTCTATATCGAATTGAATTAAGATAATCCATTACGCAGCGTTTGGGGATAAGATATTTATTACCAATTTGTCTACAACGAATATCACCATTTTTCAACAAACGATAAACCGTATTTTTCCCCATTCGCAAAATTACCATCACATCTTTGACGGTCAATACATCGGGGTAGTCGTTTAACATTTTTCTCCTTTCTGTAACCATTCATCCGGCAAATCATTCGGCTCCCCATAATTGATAATAACAGAAACTCGTTTTATCAACGCCTCATAAGTAGCAGGATCTGTCATCTGCTCCAAACTATATTGCTCTTCTAAAGACAAATTTGAAATGATATATATCTGTGTAAAAAGTGCTTGTTTATTTGCATAGCGTGCAGGAAGTTTAATCGGGTAAATATCCAAATAACCTAAAAATTCTTCCAACGGAATATTGCTATGATAATCTTCAAAAACAATCACATCTTGACCATTGTAATCATCAAAAGGATGTTTATAATTCGTTACGCGATAAATGTTATCAATTCCATGACGATTGATAACCCCACTACTCTTTCCTGATCTTGAGGGACCATAAACATAAAAAACTGTAACATCACGATTTATACGACTATATTCTTCTGCAAGGATAGTTTCTCGCAATTTTTTGATATGATCAATTCGCGTATATGCTGTTGGAAATCTTTCAAGAATTTGAGCGATGCTTGCGCCATCCTTTACCATTTGATAAATCAATTCACTATCCTTAATTTTTGCAGCGCGTTCAATCGGCATCATTCCCCATTCTTCAAAAGTTTCGGGTAAATTTGTTTCTTTTTTGTCGCTATCAAGATATTTTCCCTCTTTCAAAATATAATCACGGTTTTGCTGACTTGTACCTATTGCAGGCTCAATATGTGCTCCATAAAATAACCTATGGATAGTAGAAAACATAATCGCATTTTTCGCAACTAAATACACATGGGTATGCGGTGTGCCTTCTTCTCCGATTTCATCACACATACACCAATATTCAAGTGTCAACTGTGATAGATTATCACGGATTTGATTATGTGGCAAGCCATGCTCCAAAGGATTGTTAATTGTCAACTGATATTTACGATGGGATTTTTCGCGTGCCATATAACAAGCACACCTCCTTAAAAAATATTTGTACACAAAAAACATCATTTGCAAAGGGTAATACTAACCTTTGCACCCTCCGCCGTGCGCCCGTCAAGCGGGGGCGCGATTGCGGAAGCTCAAAATGTATCTTGTTACAAAATGTATAATACAACAAATTACATGTTTTTTCAATGTTGATATTATGAATATTTTGTTAAAATGTAAAATGTAACAAAATGTATTGAAACCATTCGAAAGTTATGCTATACTATTTGATATTGGAGGGGAAATTATGAACGATACATTTAAAGCCTACAACAACCTATATACCCCAGCAGAGCGTAAAGAATTGCTCGCAATAAGTCTAAAAACCTATCGTGAAATTTTTAAACAGACCCAACGGGAAGTAGCAAATGCCATTGGTATCAATCAGCAGACATACGCATCTTACGAAAGAGGTCGAAATGAACCCCCTGCAGAAATATTGGTGAGATTATCTTTTTATTACGATGTTCCATTAGATGTACTGATGCAACGCGATAATATGACAAAAGACAAACTGACCGCAAAAAAACAAATAGAAATATTTGAACAAGGCATACAAGAAATGCGTGAAAAAATATACTCTAATGATGAAGAAACAACTAAAAAAATGCAAGGCATGTTAGATAGTTTACTACAATTAGGTGATATAATGAAGTCACTTACCGGCACAGATAAAAAAGAGGATGAATAATCTGTTTCGCCTTGTTAATAAGAGAGGACACCGAAAAAGTATTCGGTGTCCTCTCGGTTTTAAATTATGTTACAAGCCGCCCATCAGTAAAGCGACTTTCGCGGCATAAACGCGCGCCTTTCAAATCGGATGCGCGCATTTATTCCACGATTCACTTGACTGCTGTGCAGCTTGTTTGTGCGAAACAGATAACATAGTAGACCTAACCATTATTTCTAACACTTTTCTAACAAATTCTTTGTTACTACAATAACATGGATAATTAGGATAGTTCGTCAAAAAGCAATTTGAGTATTCAAAAAGGCGCATTAAATCACGGGATTTCAAGTTATTGCATAACGCAAAACGGAAAGAAAAAAGCAGTTGAGGAACACCATCAAAATCTCTCCAAAACCGCGTGTCGTGGGTTCGATTCCTACTGCCCCTGCCACAAAAAACGGCTTGAACATTGCGTTTGAGCTGTTTTTTCTTTTTCTCATCTCTTTGAAAACTATGAAATTTCTAAAAAAATTCAAAAATTCATTCGTCGATTTCCAATTCCTTCTCAAAGAAATCTTTGATATTTCTCTTTGCCGCACTGTCAATGTGGAAATAAAAATTGAGGGTGGTGGATGGTTGCGAATGGCCAAGCCAAGCTTGAATTTCCACCAGCGAAAAACCACTTGAAAGCAGGTTGGATGCTACGCTGTGTCGCAAGTCGTGCAGGCGAATTTGTGGCAAAATACTTTCCTTAACACGCTTGTGAAAATACTTTGACACATAATTAGACGTGAAAGGCGCACCGTCTTCCCTTGCAAAAACATATCCCATATCGACATGAAATTCGCTTAAACCGTCTTCATCAAAAAAACGCTTTTCTTTTTCTTGCTTTTGCTTGATACGTAAAAATAGTTTTTTTACATCGGCCGTCATGGGTAAAGTTCTGCAACTGCTGTTGTTTTTGGCATGGTCTTTCAGGTAATCGCCACCGGTGGCCTGAATCTTTGTTCTGCAGATGGTAAATTGATTTTTTTCAAAATCCACCTTGTCCCAGCACAAACCTAAAGCCTCGCTTCTTCTCAAGCCATAGATGCTTATTAGTTTTACAATGTCCTCAATCGGAGTACCAACAAACAATTCAACAAGTTGTTGAATTTGAGAGAGATTTAAAAACTTAGCATCATATTTTGGCACCCTTGGACATTTGGCAAGCGAGGCAGGATTGCTCGAGATCATTTCCTTCCGAATAGCATCATTGAGTGCGGTTGAAATGATCCTATGGCAATGGCGAACAGTTTGCGGAGAAAGCTTTTTATCATTTAATAAATGATCCCAGTAAAACGTTTCCAAGTCTCGGATTTTCAAATCAATCAACTTGATTTGACGATCCTTAAAATAAGGAATGATATGGTTTTTCAACTTTTCCCGATAACCTCTGACAGTGGAGCGTTCAAGGTTGCTCTGCACAGAGTCGATCCATTTCTGCAGATAATCCGCAAGCTGCAAGTTGTTGCAGTTCATATCGCAGTCTTGGTGTTCGCGAAGCCATTTTTCAAGCATCCCTTTGGCCGCTTTCATATTGCCCTTTGCAAGCAAATGTGTGGCAATCCATTTATTTTTAGGCTTGCCATTGACGTCTTTATAATGAATAACCATATAAATACGCCCGTTCTTCGTTTGTAAACTTCCTGTCATGATGAACTCCTTT
>JAZNGR010000231.1:0-8134 GCA_045576575.1 Eubacteriales bacterium | reverse complement strand
GACATGGCTACGATCCGACTTCGCTCAATTGATCCCAAGGGGTTGCAATGACCGTTGCCTTAGGATTCTTGGCTTTAATCAGTTCAACGGCGGCAGCCAATTTTTCCGCAGTCAGATTCTGGGAGCGGCTTAAAATGATGCAAGCGGCATGCTCCAACTGATTATCGTAAAATTCACCGAAATTCTTGGCATAGATCTTGCATTTGCCTGCATCGGCAACAGTGGTAAAACTATTGAGTTTCACATCAGGCAGTTCCAAATTGGTCACAGCGGTGATCACATCGCTGAGTTTTCCTACTCCACTGGGCTCAATGAGGATCCGATCGGGATGGTAGGTCTCTACCACCTGCTCCAATGCCTTGCCGAAATCGCCCACCAGGCTGCAACAAATACAGCCGGAATTCATTTCGGTGATCTCAATGCCTGCCTCCTGCAAAAATCCGCCGTCGATGCCGATCTCACCAAATTCATTTTCGATCAACACCAATTTTTCGCCCTGATAGGCTTCTTCCATCAGTTTTTTGATCAAGGTTGTTTTACCGGCGCCTAAAAAGCCGCTGAAAATATCAATTTTAGTCATGATTTATTCCTCACATTTCGTAAGCTTGGCAAAGTTTGCCATAATCTTTTTGGTTCCCACCTGATCGAACTGAACCTCCAGCAAAAAGTCACTGCCCATGGGGGTTTTGCTCCTAAGGGTTCCATCGCCAAAGGTCTTATGGTGCACGCGGTCTCCCACATCAAAATCCAAAGTCGGCGCTGCCTGGGGAGCAGACTTACGGATCGCGGGCGACGGAGTATGGCTGACATAGCCGCTACGCACAGGCGCGGCGGGACGTTGCTGATAGGACGAGGGGACACTGCCAAAAGAAGTGCCAAGCGCATCGTTGGTCTTGGGGGTCAGATCCTCTGTTACCAAAGCAGGAATTTCTCTCAAAAACTCGCTGGGAATACAGAACTGCGTTCTGCCATAGAGCATCCGCTGGCGGGTATGGAGCAACCAGAGGCATTTACGGGCGCGAGTTACGCCCACATACATCAGGCGGCGCTCCTCTTCAATGCCATCGGGCTCATCCATGCTTCGCTGGGAGGGAAACAAGCCCTGCTCCATACCGATCATAAAGACATAATTAAACTCCAGCCCCTTGGCGCTGTGAAGGGTCATCAGCACCACCCGATCCTCCTCATCGGTCAACTGATCCACATCGGTCATCAGCGAGACCTCCTCCAAAAAGCCGGAGAGAGTTCCCGCGGGGTTCATCTGAATATATTGCTTCACGGAAGTACAAAGTTCCATGATGTTATTTATGCGATCTTTGGCTTCATCGGTATCTTCCAGTTCCAGCATCGTAAGATAACCACTTTCCCGCGCCACCTTTGCCACCCATTCATCCAGAGGGGTGCGAGTCAACTCTTCCTTGAGATTTTCGATCATATGATAAAACTGCTCCAGGGTAGCTGCCACACGGCTGAGTTCGGGATAGACTGTAGCATTACCCATCACCTCCAACATGGAGCAAAATGCGCTTTTGGAAATCTGCTCTAAATGAGCGATGGTAGTAGCACCGATCTTACGCTTAGGCTCATTGATGATCCGTTTTAGGCGAAGATCATCCCGCGGGTTATTGATAATCTGCATATATGCAAGGATGTCTTTAATCTCCTTGCGCTCATAGAAGCGAAAGCCCCCTACTACTTTATAGGGTACGCCGCTTTTTACAAAATAACGCTCGATGGAGTTGGCTTGGGCGTTGGTACGGTAAAGCACCGCAAAATCGGAAAACTTAGCGCCGTCCTTTACCACCCGATCCTGAATGGTATCGGAAACAAATCGGCTTTCCTCAAAATCGTCGGAAAGGCGCCGCATATAGACCGGCTCCCCTTTTGCCCCTGCTGTCCAGAGGTTTTTGCCCTTACGCTGGGTATTATGGGCGATTACGCCGTTGGCGGCGTCTAAAATATTGGAAGTAGAGCGGTAATTCTGCTCCAGACGGATGACTTTCGCATTGGGGAAGCGCTCCTCAAAGAGCAGGATATTCTCAATAGTGGCGCCTCGAAATTTATAGATACTCTGGTCATCATCGCCCACCACGCAAAGATTGCCGAATTTAGAGGAAAGCAAAGAGACCAGCCGATATTGAAGAGGGTTGGTGTCTTGATACTCATCTACCATGATATAGCGATAACGTCCCGCATATTTTGCCAAAACCTCGGGATGGTTTTCAAAAAGTTCCACCGTTTTTAAGATCATATCATCAAAATCAAGGGCATTTGCCGCCTGCAGTTCCGCTTCATAGCGAGCATAGACCTTGGCGACCTGCTCCATCCGATGATCTCTGCCATAGTGCTTGCAGAAGGTTTCGGGATCCACCCGCTCGTCTTTGGCGCGGGAGATATACCATTGAATGGCGCGAGCGGGCAGAACGGTATCATCCACATTCAGGGCTTTCATGGCCGCCTTAATGACCCGCTGGGCATCGTCGGTATCATAGATGGTATAGTTACTGTTGAAGACTCCGTCTACTCCGATTTCAGCGCGCAGGATTCGCCCGCAGAAACTATGAAAAGTAGCAGCGGTAACTCCAAATGCATCGGCACCCATCATAGTGTCGATACGATCGCAAAGTTCCTTTGCCGCCTTATTGGTAAAGGTGATGGCCAGAATATGATAGGGCGCACAGATGCCCTTACTGAGCAGATAGGCGATGCGGTTGATCAAAACAGTGGTCTTGCCGCTGCCTGCACCTGCCAAAATCAACAACGGTCCCTCGGTATGCTCCACCGCTTCCCGTTGGCGCTCATTCATTTGATTTAGTTTTTCGTCTAAAATGTTTTGAAGCATGATTTCCTCGCTTTTTAGTCAATAGATTTATTATACTCTTTTTAAAAAAGCAAGTCAATAAAGAGCGCGTATAATTCTTACTCGAATGCTTACCGCAAGTATACCGAGAGGAAAAGAAAAAGAGGTACTTTCGTACCTCTTTTTTGTTCTCCGCTATTTTCAGCGGGCTTACTCGGCGTCTTCGCAGTCTTCGCCGCAGCAATCACACTCGCCGTCGCACTCGTCTAAATCGGAGAGATCAAACTCCAGATCCTCGCCGCAATTGGGGCAGTTGATGCGGCCGCACTCGGCAACCTCATCGTCCACAGAGAACTCTTCGCCGCAGGTGGGGCAAACGATGCAATAATAGTCGTCCTCGTCCATATAGTCATCGTCCAGTTCCTCATCGAGGAAATCTTCCACATCGGCCAGATCTTCGTCTACTTCCTGGATATACTCATCCAGCTCGATGATATTATCCTCGGCATCGGCGATGGCGGCAGCCATATCCTCGAGGATATCAACGATATTCACGAACAGCTCGGTGTTGGGATCCTTTTCGTCCAGTTTCAAGCCCTGAAGCAAGCCCTTCAAATAAGCAACTTTTTCTAACATATTCTTACTCCTTGGAACGACCCATGTACTCGCCGGTACGGGTATCGATCTGAATCTTTTCGCCCTCATTCAGGAAGATGGGCACCTTCACAACAGCGCCGGTCTCCAACGTTGCGAACTTGGTAACGTTGGTAGCGGTATCGCCCTTTACGCCGGGCTCGGTCTCGGTGATAACCAGATCCACAAAGAAGGGAGGCTCCACACCGAAAACATTGCCCTTATAGGACATGATCTTTACAACGTCGTTCTCTTTCACGAACTTGAAGTTATCGCCCAACTTGGAAGCTTCCAAGGGGATCTGCTCATAGGTCTGCTCGTCCATGAAATAATAAAGATCGCCGTCGTTATAAAGATACTGACAATCGTTGCGATCAATGGTCGCATTCTCAAACTTATCGGTGGGGTTGAAGGACTTTTCCACAACCGCGCCGGTGATAACATTCTTAAACTTGGTGCGAACAAATGCAGCGCCTTTACCGGGTTTTACATGTTGAAACTCTACTACCTGGTAAACCTGACCGTCCATATCAAAGGTCACGCCGTTTCTAAAATCGCCAGCAGTAATCATATTTCTGTTTCCTTTCTTATATGCAAAAATGTTTACACTTTATTTTACACTATGGTTCTTCTTTTTTCAAGTATTATTTGCAAAAAACAATTGTTTCATTGCCAAAGCGTCTTTACTTTGAGTCCCCGCAGACTCGCAGATGATGGTAGGCTCCGCCCCGCGGCGGGCAAGAACAATGCCCAAAGGAGCAAATTCGGGGCCATATTGGGTATCCTCAAAGGTGAGATGGCGTTTTTCGCCGCCGGCAGTATATTCAATCTTAGAAAAATGGGCATGGAAATGCGAAGCGCGATAGGCACCCAATTGTTCTTCCATCACCGAAAGCACCCGCTCATAGTCGCTCTCTCCATAAAACAGCCCTTGTTCACGAGCGTTTAGATGCCCGAAATCAATGGTAGGAATGATACGGTCATCGACCTTACAAAGATCCATAACCTCTTCCAAAGAGCCCAATTGATTGATCTTTCCCATGGTCTCCGGGCAGAGCAGGATATTCCCATATCCTTCGGCATCAAAAGCTTCTTGGGCTTTTTTTAACGTTTCCACCGCAAGATACAACGCCTCTTCCCTACTGATCTTGGCGCAGGAGCCGCTATGGAAGATCACCCGCTCTGCACCGATTTTTTGGGCAAGGGCGGCGGATTCTAAAAGATAGCGAATGCTATTCTCCCGCTTTTCCGATTCTAAGGATGACATAGAGATATAATAGGGCGCATGCACCGAGAGGGCGATCTGATATTTTTCCGCCTCTGCTTTCAAGTTTTTTGCGACATTATCGTTCATTCGAACGCCGCGTCCACATTCCACCTCATAGGCATCAAGACCAATCTTATTCAAAAAGGCGGGCATACGATCAGAGGTCTTATTCCCCTCTTCCTTAAACCATTCGCAATTTCCGCCGGGGCCGAATTTGATCATCTTTCCCGCTCCCTTCTTTTTCGAATAACCGGCATCTCCAGCCAACGTTTCAGGCGGAAGAATACTGTTTCTTTCAAGTCGATGGGTTCCACCAAGGCGGTCTGCATTCCCGCAAGGTTGCCCCCTAACATATCGGTATAGATCTGGTCCCCCACCAAAACGACATTTTTTGCAGGCAGACCGAAATCTTTGCAAATACGACGCAACACATGACCCAAAGGTTTCATACTGCGATGATAGGCCGGAAGACCCAACCCTTCAGCAAAAATGCCAACTCGCTTTTTGCTATTATTAGACGCGATGGCAAGGCAGATCCCCCGCTCCTTCAGATGCGCCAGCAAGGCTAGGATCTCGGGAGTGGGTTTCGGATCACGAAAGCCCACCAGGGTATTATCCACATCAAAGACAATCCCTCGAATGGCATGGGCATCCAAAAACTCATCGGTCAACCCAAATATATCGTTTAACAAGTAACGCGGCATTAAAAGCATCGCTGTCCTCCGAAACAAAACTTATTAACAGTATATCAAAGAAATATTGTAAATTCAAGAAATATCGTATATAATAAAGTCATCATTTTCGAAAGAAGGTCTATTATGAAGCTATATCCAAGCAAGGAGCAGTATCGCTGGGGGATTGTCGGCTTTTTGGTGCTGGCAGCAACGGCGCTTTTCATTGCGTTCCTTTTGAATATCGGCAGTATTTTCGACTGGATCAAAACCGTACTGGGGCTATTGGTTCCCTTTTACATCGGATTCGCCATTGCTTATCTATTAAACCCCATTCTGAAGTTTTTTGAGGAAAAGGCTCTGAAAAAGGTGCAAAAGCCTCAACGCAAGCGCACCTTGGCACTGGTTATTACCTATTCCATTTTCTTAATCGTTATCGTCGGCGCGCTTGCCTATCTTCTGCCACGCTTGGCAAGCAGTATCACCAGTCTTGCCAATGAAATTCCCGGGTATTACCGTTCCTTCTTAAAAACGGCGACCGATTTCATTGAAGACCATCCTGCGGTGAATGAACTTTACTCCCGCTATGCCACCCAAATCAACGGTTATCTAGAGCAGTTTATCGGCTTTATAACCGGATATTTAAGTGACCTGGTTCCCAAGATCGCCAATATGACATTGAAGATCGGCGGCGGGGTGATCAACACTTTTGTCGGTGTTGTGATCTCCATCTATTTTCTACATGGAAAAGAAACGCTCATTGCTCAATGCAAAAAACTTTTAAACTTCCTCTTTAAGAAGGAAGCGGCTTACGAGCGGGTATTAAGTGTAGGTAGAGTAACCCACGAGAAGACCCTCAACTATCTGACTGCGCGGCTGCTGGATTCATTGATCGTGGCAGTAATTGCTTATATTGCCATGTCCATTATGCGGATGCCCTATGCCCTTCTTTGCGCCTTGATCATCGGTATCTGCAACACGATCCCCTATTTCGGCTCCTGGATCGGTGCTGTTCCGCCCGCCATCATTGTACTGATCTTTAAGCCCGCAATGTTTATCCCCTATCTGATTTTCATTTTGGTCTTGGAGCAGGTGGACGGAAACATCATCGGCCCTCGTATCCAAGGCAAACAATTGGGGCTTTCTGCCCTCTGGATCATCTTTGCCATTTTCCTGTTTGGTGGATTATTCGGGTTTTTAGGCATGTTTCTGGGAGTACCGATCTTTGCGGTTCTTTATTACTTCCTGAACGCCGCCATCAATAACGGGCTCAGCAAACAAGGAAAATCCGCCAATACGTTGGACTACGCCTCCCCCGCATCCCGGGAGATCATCCAAGAAGAAATAAAGAAAGAGTGATATTATGGACATCCGGCAAGCAAGCCGCTTAAACCACTTTCAAACAGGGGTTTTTGCGGCGCTCAATGAAGAAAAAGATCGCCTTCAAAAAGAGGGCAAAAAACTTTATAATTTATTTATCGGGACTCCGGATTTTACTCCGCCCGCCCATGTGATCCAAGCGCTGCGAGATGCCGCGGTCGAACCGGAGAATTGGAAATATTCCCTCACCGAAAGCGAAGAACTTTTAACAGCGGTCTGCGACTATTATAAAGACCGTTTTGATACCGTTATCACCCCGGAGATGATCACCGCAGTCAACGGTTCCCAAGAAGGGATGGGGCATTTGGGAATGGCCCTTTGCGATCCAGGGGATGTGGTTTTACTCCCAGATCCCGGTTATCCCGCCTTTGAGGCGGGCGCCTATTTCGGCGAAGCCACCATCTGCTATTACCCGCTGGTCAAAGAATACGGCTTTATGCCGCGGTTGGATCTCTTAGACGAAGAGATCCTCCGAAAGACCAAATATATGGTCGTCTCTTATCCCTCCAATCCGGTGGGTGCTGCGGCAGGAAAAGAAGTTTATGAAGAACTGATCCGTTATGCCAAAGAATATAACTTTATCCTCATCAACGACAATGCCTATTCCGATATTCTTTTCGACGGGCGGCAGGGCTTTTCCTTTCTCTCTCTGGACGGAGCCTACGAAGTGGGCGCAGAGTTTTTCTCGCTGTCCAAGTCCTTTAATGTGACGGGCGCGCGAATCTCTTTTTTGATTGGCAACACCGCCATTGTAAACGCCATGAAATTACTGCGTTCCCAATATGATTTCGGGATGTTTACCCCTATTCAAAAAGCCGCCATTGCCGCCCTCAAAGGTCCGCGCGATCTGGTGAAAAAACAATGTCAGGAATACCAAGAGCGGCGGGATGCGCTGGTAAAAGGGTTGAAAAAATACGGTTGGGAGATTCCCGGAAACGACGGGACCATGTTTGTTTGGGCACCTCTTCCCGCGGGATATACCGACTCCAATGAATTCTGCAAGAAACTGGTTCATCAAGCAGGCGTTCTGGCAACGCCAGGCGTCGCTTTCGGTCCTCGCGGCGAAGGGTACATCCGATTTGCGCTGGTGCTCCCGGCAGAGCAATTATCCGAAGTGGCAGATGCTATCGGAAACAGCGGTTTATTAAAATAATGACATAAAAAATCGAGGTGCTTTCGCACCTCGATTTTTTATTTAGTTTTGATAGAAGGTAAAGAACGCCTGCTGATCGGCACCGCCGGTGTTATAAGTAACAACCACAGTATAATAGCCGGGATCTTTTCCCAATGCAATGATTTTGCCATCCTTAGGATTATAATAAGCGGTATTGGTTTGACGGTTAGCCATATAATCTGCCCAACTATCTACTTCCACCTCTTCGG
>JAZNGR010000230.1:0-9392 GCA_045576575.1 Eubacteriales bacterium | reverse complement strand
GTGAGCCAAGGAGTTGACTGCCTTATTTGTCTTCCTAAGACCGCTTGGCCTCCGACTTGAGGTCAACTGCTCGTTTTGCTCCTTCAGGGCGGCGTTTTGCTCTTTCAGATTACGGTTCTCATCCTGAATGTTTTTCAGGGTGGATTGGCTGCTTCCCAAAGAGGCGTTGTTTTCTGCCATCTCCCGATGGATGCGGGAGGTGATCATATAACTGCCGGCGATCAGGAAGGAAATGACCACCACAAAAGCGATGGTATAAATAACCAAAAACCGCACATCTTTTTTCTTCACCGTTACCAATTCCTTAGGGGGTTCTTTGGCTTCGGATTTGGGCGTCTCGGCGGGTTCGGCAGGCTCGGTAGGTTCGGCAGGTTCGGCGGCAGGCTCTTCTGCGGGCACTTCCGCCGGTGTTTCCGCGGGTATTTCCACCTTGGGCGTATCTTCTTTTTTTGGCTCCGGATCTGCGGTTGCGGGTTTTTCTAAGCCAACGGCATCCCAGATCTCATCCAATAAATTCTTTTCCTCGTTCATCCTCAGGATTCTCCTTCCAGGATCTCGATGATCTTTTCCAATTCGCTGACCGAATAATAACTGATCTCCACTTTGCCGCGGTTATTGGGCTTATGGTGGATGGTGACTTTGTTGCCAACCTTTGCGGAGGCGCGGGTTTCCAGTTCTTTCAGCGCGCGCACCACAGCAGGATCGGCGGCAGGTTTTTCTGCCGGCGCCTTTTTGCTCTTTTTAACTAAATCCTCGGTTTGGCGGACGTTTAAGCCCTCGGTAATTACGCGGTTAGCCAAGGCTAACTGCGTGTCGGCGTCCTCGGCGCCCAAAAGGGCTCTTGCATGACCGGCAGAAAGATCACCGGTCTTCACAAAATCCAGCAGTTGCTCCGGCAACGCCAGAAGCCGCAAAGCGTTTGCTACCGCGGGGCGGGATTTGGAGACGGTCTCGGCAATCTTTTCCTGTGTCAGATGGTAGGTGTCCATCAAATGCTTATAGCCCAAGGCTTCTTCAATGGGGTTTAAGTCTTCGCGCTGCAGGTTTTCGATGAGGCTGATTTCGCTGATCTCTTGGGGGGTATACTCCCGAATCAACACAGGGACCTCTTCTACCCCTGCCATGCGGCAGGCTCTCCACCGCCGCTCACCTGCAATGATGCGGTATTGCTCGCCGCCCACGGGGGTAACGATGATCGGCTGAATCAAGCCATGCTCTTTGATGGAGGCTGCCAATTGCTCCAACGCGGCCTCGTCGAAATGTTTACGGGGCTGGTTTTTATCCGGCTCGATTTGAGAGACGCGCAGCGTGGTCTCGGCGTTGGTATCCTGCTCTAAATCTAAAAAATTATCGGCAAAGAGGGCGTCTAAGCCCTTCCCTAATCCCTTTTTTGCGCTCATGATCAATTCTCCTTATTTTTAGCAAGAAATTCCTTTGCCATCTCGCGATAGGCCAAGGCGCCTTTGGAATAACGGTCGTAGATCTGAATGGGCATCCCATGGCTGGGGGCTTCGGAGAGGCGAACGTTGCGGGCAATGACGGTTTTATAGACCTTGTCCCCGAAATAGCGCTTGATCTCTCCTGCCACCTGCAAGGTGATATTCATTCTGCCGTCGTACATGGTCAGCAACACGCCCTCGATAAACAGAGCGGGGTTATAACGGGATTTCACCAGTTTTATGGTGTTGACCAGTTGCGCCACCCCTTCCAGCGCCAAATATTCCGGTTGAAGCGGGATAATAACGCTGTTGGATGCGTTTAAGGCGTTGAGGGTCAGCAATGACAAAGAGGGCGGACAATCAATGATGATATAGTCGTAACGGTGCCGAATCTTGTTGAGAGCGGCTTTTAACAGCCCTTCCCGATTGTCCATCGCCACCATTTCGATCTCCGCGCCTGCCAAATTCATGTTGGTGGGCAGAATGTCCACATTATGATATTTCGTAGCCAAAACGGCTTCTTGCACATCGCAAGTTCCTACCAACACTTCATAAACGGACTTGGTAAGTCCTTGGCGCTGCACGCCAAAACTGCTGGTGCCGTTTGCCTGGGGGTCAATATCCACGAAAAGGGTCTTTTTCCCCTCTTCTGCCAAGGCATAGGTCAGGCTGACGGCGGTGGTGGTTTTGCCCACACCGCCTTTTTGATTGGTAATGGATACGATTTTTCCCACGTTCATTCCTCGTTTAACAATATTTTACCCCATCATTGTAGCATATATAAATAAAAAAAGGAAGAGGTTTTGCGAATTTAATGTTTTCCAATGTTTCACATGAAACATTTTGGACGTTGTATTTCGATGTTTCACGTGAAACACGACAAAGAGCGCACCTGCCGGGGAAGCAGATGCGCTCTTTGCATAGGGGATTAGGATGTTTTGGGTATGCGAATAATATATTCAACAAACCGCTCCTGCTCATGGATTTCAGTTTGCGGTTTGATACCCGCTTGTTTCAGCGTTTGGACCGTGTGGTTTAAGGTGTTGATGCAAAGGCGAATATCCTTCACCGAACCGATCCGTTTGGGTTTTTGTTTCTTTTCTTTGGGAGTAATGGCAGATAAAATGCGATTTTCCGTCTCTTGTACCGTCCATTGCTCTTCGATGGTCTGCTCCAGCAGGTCCATCAGTAGGTCATGATCCTCAATTCGCAGAAAAGCGCGGGCGTGGCGCTCGGTCAATTGGTGCTTTTGGATCAAAAACTGCGCGGTAATGGGCAATTTGAGCAATCGAAGTTTATTGGCAACGGTGGACGGATCTCGTTGAATGGTGCGAGCAATATCCGCTTGGCTAAGGGAAAATTCCTCCATTAATTGACGAAATGCCGCCGCTTCTTCAAAAAAGGTAAGGTTTTCCCGTTGTAAATTCTCGATCAGAGAGAGTTTTGCTGCATCAACCGGAGATTTCTCGGTTAAAACACAGGGAACCTTAGCAAGACCTGCCTCTTTTGCGGCGCGCAGCCGCCTCTCCCCTGCAATCAGACGATAATGAGCCCCTTCCTTTTGCACCAACAGTGGTTGCAGGATCCCGTGATCGGCAATGCTTTGTGCCAATTCTTTTAAGGGTTCTTCTCGAAAAAGGGAGCGCGGTTGGTTGGCGGCAGGAAGAATGCAGGCAGCGTCGATCCATTCTAAACTGTCATGTTGCTTCCTTTTTGCCAACGGGCTCACCTCACTTGCAAGTTCAGTTTAACGGACAAGCAAGAAAAAAGCAAGAAAAACCCCTCGTCAGAAACTGACAAGGGGTTTGAAAAAGGGCGGTTTCAGGCGATTTTTTTGAAGCCTTTTTCTAATGTTTGGGTGTTAATATGGCCCAAGTGGGCATCCAGGATCATTCCGTTTTTGTCGATAAAATATGTAACCGGAGAAGCCGAAATTCCATAGGTCTTTGCCATTTCCCCGTCCACATCGAATAAAAAACGGACGCTTTCAACGGCGAGGCGGGCAATTTCGCTCTTTTGAGCGGCAATCGGCTCTTTGGAAATGGAAACAGCGATTACCTGCTCCCTTTGGGGATCCATCATCATGATTTCGGCAAGGTATAAAAGGTCTTTCTCGATCATGGGGTCTAAAAACACCAAAACCGTTCCGTGCGAACCAAAGTTTTCCGATAAGGAATAAAGAGAGGTTTCATCCGCGCTCACGCCGGTTATATCCGGTGCGGGCTTGGGTTCTTTGTCGCCGCCGATGGCGGTGATGATAAAAAACGCCGCCAAAAAGATTACCGCCACGCAAAGAGAAACCAAAAACGGGCGGGTATATTTTAAAAAGTTGTTCATGGTGTCACGCTCCTTGTGCTATCATTATATATAATTGGTTAAATTTTGTAAAGTCCCTTGATTAAAGTCTCTTCTATATGGTAAAATATATATTTAGAGAAGAAAAGCGAGGTGAGCAGATTGCAGGATTTTCATTTGGTCGAGCAGAACGGGGTGGTGACCCTGAAATGCAAAAAATTCGAAGCCTTTGAGGGCATCCGCCATGGTTTTTCCACCCGCCACGGGGGAGTGAGCCAGGGGGACTGCGCCACCTTAAGTTTTGCCTATAATAAGGAGGGCGAGGATTTGGTGGATGAGAATTTCCGCCGCTTTTGCAAGGCCTGTGACCTGCCCTTTGACAGCCTGGTTCTGACCCACCAGACTCATACCGCCAATGTGGCCACCGTCGGAAAAGATTATGTAAACCAAGGGCGCCATCGCAAGTTGCGGGAGACCGACGGTTTGGTAACAGCAACTCCCGATTTGGGGCTTTGCTGCTTTACTGCCGATTGTGTGCCGGTGTTGCTGGCAGATCCCATTCATAAGGTGGTCGCTGCTGTCCATAGCGGATGGCGGGGAACCGTCGGCGCCATTGCTGCCGAGGCGGTAAAGAAGATGATCCGAGAGGGCGCGGAGCTCTCGGAGATCCATGCCGCCATCGGCCCCTCCATCGGCCCCTGCTGCTTTGAGGTGGGCCCCGAGGTGCAGGCAGAATTTGATATTGTTTTCGGGCAAGATCTTCCCCGGACACCCTCTAATCGGGAGGGGCATTCCATGGTGGATCTCTGGCGGGCCAATGAATTGGTTCTGGAAAAGGCGGGGCTGGATCCTGCCAAAATTTATACGGCTAAAATTTGTACATTCTGTAATAATTCAGACTTTTTCTCCCATCGGTATACAAACGGACGGCGAGGCAGTATGGTATCTGCTATTGCTGTAGGGTAGAGCGAGATATCCGAACTCGCCTCAAAACGGTATATTTCGGTGCTTTTTACACGCTTTATCCTCGCAAGGCGCCGGCCTTGCTTCATCTAAATCGAGCAAAAATCCCTCGAAATCTCCTCGTTTTCAGGTCGAAGATCTAAAAAAGTGCGGATTTTTGCTCAATCAAGGCATAAAACGCAACCAATACCGGCGTATTGGTGAGTATTTTAACGAAGAGTGAGTGAAAATCTGCCTTTTTTAGACGGAGTTCGGACATCTCGCTCTACCCTAACGGAGGAGTCATGAAACGATTTTTCTTGATTTTATGCGGGTTTTCAATAATGCTGACCCTCTTCGGGTGCGTCGATCTCTCGGCCTCGGATACTCCCAGCAGTCAACTGGGAGCCTATAAGGAAGAAGAGGAGCGGCAAGTCCTGCCCGCCCGCCATTATATTTCCTTGATCTTCTATGAGGATATGGATGTCAATCCTCTTACCACTACCAACAGCGAGAACCATGAACTGCTGAAGTTGGTCTATAGCCCGCTGATTCGATTGAACGGTGCGTTGCAGCCGGAAAACATTCTGGCAGAGAAGGTTCAAACAGAGGGAACTACGGTAACGGTCACTTTGAAAAAAGATCTCAAGTTCAGTGACGGAAATACGATCACGGCAGAGGATGTGGCGGCGTCTTACCGCACGGTGCAAAAGACCCCCACCTCCCCCTATTATAACCGTCTGGCAAAAGAACCTCGAATACAGGCGCAGGACCGGCAAACAGTTGTCTTTTCCCTGACATCTACCGATGTAGATTATGTAAACTTCATGGATGTTCCTATTCTGCAAAAGAACGGAACCGCCGCCAGCGGACCCTATCAGTTTTCCGAGAAAAACGGCAAGTTGGTGTTGATCCCCAATCCCAACCATTATGTTCAACCGGGCATTGCCACCATCTATCTGCAGCACCCTTCCAATGAGCAGGAGCGTCAGAATATGTTTTCGGTGGGACTTTTGGATGTGTACTTCACCTCCGCCGAAAGCGATCTGACCTTCAGCGGCGGAAAAGATTATCAAGTGCAGACCTATGCCGGAGATAACCTTTTATATTTGGGAATCAACTGTAACCATTCTCTTTTGGGCAATGCCGATGCCCGTCGCTTTTTGAATGGTGTTTTGGAGCGGCAGAAACTGGCGGATACGGTATTGCTGGGGCAGGCGGACGAAACCGCCTATCCCTTCCAGGCAGATTGGCATAAAGCAGAAGGGTTGATTCATGATAAAAATCATTCCGATCTTGCCAAAAAGGAGCAAGCAGCGGCATTGGGGCTGAACCTTACGGAAAATGCGCTGTTAGATGCACAAGGGGCGCAGGTTACCCTCTCCCTTATGGTGGCAGAGAGCAGCACCGTCCATCAGGATACCGCCAAAGCGGTAGTAGACAGTTTTGCGCTTTCGGGCATTAAGATCAATCTCGAAATCGTCAGCCGCGCGGAATATGAGCAGCGGTTACAGAGCGGGCGGTATGAATTGTATTTGGGCGAGACCAAAACAGGCAGAACCCTGAATACGTCTCTTTATGCCGCGGGCAGCCCGCTGAATTTCAGCGGCGCCCTCTTTCCCGAATTAGAAACCGCCGCCGCTCAATATCGAGAAGGAACTTTGACCCTCAGCGCCTTTGCCGGAGTATTTGATGCTTATACGCCGGTGATTCCCTTGGCGTATCGGCGGGGCGTCTTATTTGTGGCAAAAGATATCGGAAACTTCCAAGCCACCGGTACCTGGAGCCTTTACGGAGATATTACCAAACTGATCACAAAAGAAACGGAGCTATCATCATGAAACAACTGAAAAACGGAACCGATATTCGCGGCGTTGCCATTGGCGAGAAAACCAATCTTACCCCCGCCATCGCCTGCCTTTTGGGCAAGGCATTTGCGGCATTTTTGCTGGAGAAAGGCTATCCCGCCCCGCTGAAAGTGGCGGTGGGCAGAGATCCTCGCATCAGCGGGCCTGCCTTGCGGGACGGCTTGGTGGAAGGGCTTGTTGCCATGGGCGTTACGGTGCTGGATTGCGGCATCGCAACGACCCCGTCGATGTTTTTTGCTACATATTATGAGGGCAGCGATTGCCATGGTGCGGTGGAGATCACCGCTTCCCACCTGCCTTATGATCGTAACGGTCTGAAGTTCTTCACCAAGGCCGGCGGCATGGACGGAAAAGATGTTTCCCGACTGATCGAATTGGCGGAAGAGAATACCTTTGCTTCCGCCGCAGGCGGAACGGCAGCGAATTTTGATCTGATGACCCCCTATAGCCAAAGCTTAGTGGAGTTAGTGCGGGGGAAAACCGACGCAGAGCGCCCCTTAGAGGGAATTAAGATCGCGGTGGATGCCGGTAACGGTGCAGGGGGCTTCTTTGTGGAAAAGGTATTGGCTCCTTTGGGTGCTGATGCTTCCGGTTCTGTCTTTTTGGAACCTGATGGCACCTTCCCCAACCATATCCCCAATCCCGAGAATAAAGCCGCCATGGAAGCCTGTGCCAAGGCAACCCTTGCGGCAGGTGCCGATATGGGGATCTGCTTTGATACCGACTGCGACCGCGCCGCCATTGTTGCGCCCGACGGCAAAGAGATCAACCGTAACCGTATGATCGCCATGATCGCCGCATTGATGCTGCGGGAGCATCCCGGCTGCACCATTGTGACCGATTCGGTGACCTCCAAGGGCTTAAAGGCCTTTATCGAGGAGCGGGGCGGCAAGCATCATCGGTTTATGCGGGGTTATAAAAAGGTGATTGATGAAGCCATTCGCTTGGAAAAGACCGGTGTGACCGCTCCCCTTGCCATGGAAACCAGCGGTCACGGTGCGTTAAAAGAAAATCATTATCTCGATGACGGTTCTTATCTCGCTGCACGGATGCTGGCGGAACTGCCGGCGCTGAAAGCGGAAGGGAAGACCCTCTCTTCCCTCATCGACGGATTGGCGGAACCCAAGGATGCCTTGGAATTGCGCGCCAATATCACCGCCGAGGACTTCAAGGCTTATGGTGCCGAAGTGCTGGAAAAACTCTCCGCTTATTGCAAGGAGCAAGGCTGGGAATTGGAACAGCCCAACTTTGAAGGCGTAAGGGTGAATTTCGGAAAAGAGGAAGGCGACGGCTGGTTTTTAGTACGGATGTCTCTTCATGATCCGGTGATTCCCATCAATGTGGAAAGCGACAGCGAAGGCGGCGCACGGATCATTGCCGATAAATTGTACGCCTTCTTAACTGCTTTTTCGGCACTGGATCTGCCAAAATATTAAAAAAATTATAAAAAAGTGGTAGACTAATAATATTTTTATGATATAATGATTGGTGGTAGTTTGCTATAAAAGCAAATTATTATAAAATTCGTTTGAAAAAATAAAAATAAATGGAGGAGAAAAAATGAGCAAGAAGTTTGTTTATCTTTTCAAAGAGGGCGACGCTTCCATGCGTGAGCTGCTCGGCGGTAAGGGTGCAAACCTGGCTGAGATGACCAAGATCGGTCTTCCCGTTCCCCAGGGTTTCACCGTTTCTACTGAGGCTTGTACGCAGTATTATGAAGACGGTCGCAAGATCAACGATGAGATCAAGGCCGAGATCCTTGAGAACATCACCAAGATGGAAGAGATCACCGGCAAGAAGTTCGGTGATAAGGAGAATCCTCTGCTGGTTTCCGTTCGTTCCGGTGCCCGCGCTTCCATGCCCGGTATGATGGATACCATCCTGAACCTGGGTCTGAATGAAGAAGTTGTGGAGACCATGGCTGCTATGTCCGGCAATGCGCGCTGGGCGTATGACTGCTATCGTCGTTTTATTCAGATGTATTCCGACGTTGTTATGGAAGTCGGTAAGAAATACTTCGAAGAGCTCATCGATGAGATGAAGGAAGAGAAGGGTGTTACTCAGGACGTTGAGCTGACCGCTGAGGATCTGAAGGTTCTGGCTGAGCAGTTTAAGGCCGAGTATAAGAATAAGATCGGTAAGGACTTCCCCTCTGATCCCGTTGAGCAGTTGATGGGCGCTGTGGAAGCTGTATTCCGTTCTTGGGACAACCCCCGTGCAAACGTTTACCGCCGTGACAACGATATTCCCTATTCCTGGGGTACCGCTGTTAACGTTCAGATGATGGCATTCGGTAACATGGGCGATGATTGCGGTACCGGCGTGGCCTTTACCCGCGATCCCGCTACCGGCGATAAGGGCCTGATGGGTGAGTTCCTCACCAACGCTCAGGGCGAAGACGTGGTTGCCGGTGTTCGTACTCCTATGCCCATCGCTGAGATGGCTAATAAATTCCCCGAGGCTTTTGCGCAGTTCAATGAAGTGTGCAAGATTCTGGAGGATCATTACCGCGATATGCAGGATATGGAGTTCACCGTTGAGCACGGTAAGCTCTTCATGCTGCAGACCCGTAACGGTAAGAGAACCGCGAAAGCCGCTCTCAAGATCGCTTGCGATCTGGTAGATGAGGGCATGATCGATAAGAAGCAGGCTGTTGCCATGATCGATCCTCGTAACCTCGATACTCTTCTCCACCCCCAGTTCGATGCTAAGGCACTTAAGGCTGCTACTCCTATGGGCCGCGGTCTTGGCGCATCTCCCGGCGCTGCTTGCGGACAGATCGTATTCTCCGCTGAAGATGCAGAGGCTTGGAAGGCAGCAGGCAAGAAGGTAGTTCTCGTTCGTCTTG
>JAZNGR010000229.1:0-5282 GCA_045576575.1 Eubacteriales bacterium | reverse complement strand
CCGACTTTTCCTCGGGACCCATAAAGATCTTATGACCATCTATATGAGAAGCGAAAGTAACACCTTCCTCGGTAATGTTACGCAACTTCGCCAACGAAAAGACCTGGAATCCACCACTATCAGTCAAAATCAGACCATCCCAACGGGTCATCTTATGGAGACCACCCAGCTCTTTTACCACTTCATCACCGGGGCGAAGATGCAGATGATAGGTATTACACAATTGCACTTGGCATTTTAATTCTTTGAGATCCAGAGCAGATACCGCGCCTTTGATGGCACCACAAGTGGCAACATTCATAAACACCGGAGTTTGAATGGTGCCGTGAACCGTCTCAAAGGTTCCGAGACGCGCTCGCTGATCCTTTTTAATCAACTTAAACATTTAATTCTCCTAATCACAAATAAACATAGCATCGCCAAAACTGAAGAAGCGATAGCGTTCCTCTACAGCGGTATGGTATGCACGAAGAATATGCTCCTTACCCGCAAGAGCACTAACCAACATTAAAAGTGTACTCTTCGGAAGATGAAAATTGGTGATCAATCCGTCGATCACCTTAAAATCATAGCCGGGATAAATAAAAATATCGGTATCTCCCGAAGCCTTAACACAATTAAGCGCCGCATCGAACCCACTTTCTAAGGTACGGGTTGCCGTTGTTCCAACCGAGATAACCCGTCCGCCATTATTCTTTGTTTCTTGCACCAAGCGAACCGTTTCTTCCGGAATAGAAAAATATTCAGAATGCATGATGTGTTTGGTTATTTCCGTCTCTTTCACAGGACGGAAAGTACCAAGCCCCACATGTAGTGTAACATTGGCAATACGAATGCCTTTCTCGCGAATCTTTGCAAGTATTTCATCCGTAAAATGAAGCCCCGCGGTAGGCGCCGCAGCAGAGCCGAGTTCACGCGCATAAACCGTTTGATAGCGATTCTGATCTTGCAGTTGCTCTGTAATATACGGCGGAAGCGGCATTTTACCAATCCGATCCAAAACCTCATAAATCGTTGAGGCCTGATGGCAAAAACGAACCTTTCGTTTACCGTCTTCCAAAATCTCCAAAACCTCAGCGGTCATCTCTTCGCCAAATTCCAACATCTGACCGGGGCGTGCCTTTTTTCCAGGTTTAACCAACACTTCCCAAACGTTTTCTTCCAGCGCCTTTAAAAGCAACACCTCAACTACACCGCCCGTACCGGCACGAGTACCAAAAATACGAGCAGGAATAACTTTGGAATCATTCACAACCAAGAGATCATTTGAATCCAAATAGTCTAATATATCATAAAAATGGCGATGCTCGATCTCCCCTGTTTGGGGATGCAGCACCAAAAGACGGGAATGATCCCGCTGAGTCAACGGAGTTTGCGCAATCAGCTCCTGCGGAAGGTCATAATCAAATTCATCTATCGTCACCGGGATTCTCCTTTCCAAATCGTATCAATAATAGTTACTCATTCATATAATTATATATAAAGACACGTGATATTTCAACATCTTTTTATTTGCGGAGGGGTTAAAATGAAAAAACAAATCTTCAACGGTGCCGCTACAGCCTTAGTAACACCGTTCAAAGAGGATGGAAAATTAGATCTCGACGGTTTAGGAACATTAATCGAGTATCAAATTGAAAATGGGATCCGTGCTATTATTTTATCCGGCACAACCGGTGAAGGTAGTACGCTGAGCCCAAATGAATTTTCAGATTTGATCAAAAAAGGAGCCGAGTATATCCACGGACGCGTTCCATTAATCGCCGGAACCGGAAGCAATAACACCGATACAGCGATCAAGCGCAGTAAAGACGCCGAAAAATGCGGCGCCGATGCACTACTGATCGTTACACCATATTATAATAAAACCACACAAGCCGGACTGATTCAACACTATAAAAAAATACTAAATTCTGTTGGGCTCCCCGTCATTCTATATAATGTACCGGGAAGAACCGGGCTTTCAATCGAACCTGAAACCGTTAAAATTTTAGCAAATGAATCTCAAATTATCGGGATCAAAGAAGCAAGCGGGAATATCAGCAAAGCCGCAGATCTACTTTTGGCAGCACCGGACCTCGCACTCTACAGCGGCAACGACGATCAAACATTGCCCATATTATCATTAGGCGGATGCGGCGTGATTTCGGTTCTATCCAATATCGCACCACAAGAAGTGCAGCGAATCTGCACCCTTTTTGAGCAAGGAAAAACCGAAAAAGCAGCAAAGCTACAACTTCGTTTATTACCTTTGGTCCGCGCGCTATTCACCGAAGTAAACCCCATCCCCATTAAATTCGCCATGAAACTGCAAGGCCTCCCCGGAGGAAACCCTCGATTACCACTGATTACGTGCAGCAACAAAACACAAGAAATAATTAAAAACGCCATAATAGAAGCGGGGATCTAACTCCCCGCCTTTATTATTCCCCGGCTTCCATTAAATGTAAACGGAAAACCTCCGGATTTTGAATGAATTTCGACATTTCAATCGCTTGATTTTCTAAAAAAACGTCGCTTATCGCTGTAAAGCCATTTTGCTTTACAAGAAAAACCACTTGTTCACACACCTTTTGAATCAGATATGCCGTTTTTTCACGCGTATTCTGTTCTGTCAGTGCCAATAAATTTGTATAAAATTCATTGTTTAGCAATTTCAAAGCGCGAAAACGCCATTTATAGAAAGGCGTGTATTGGTTATACAATAAGAAAGCAGCGTGAAATGCATGGTCAATAAATTCAAACACAGCCAGTTGTGCTGCGCCCACTTCCCCGTGCGTCAAACAACGTTCATAATTATATTGACCTGCTTGCGCCATAAGCGCCAAATGTGCCGCAAGTTTCTTGATACGCACATCCCGCGGGTATCCTCTCTTCAGAGATTCTCGAATAGCAGAAAAAGTGCCCAAAGGATCCGAAAAAACTTCACCATTTGTTGCCGATGCCAAAGCATGCTCCGGTAGATAAAACCACTCTTGCCAAGTGGACGGAGCTGCGCCAATTCCAATCTGCTCACGATAAAACTCTTCAATTGTAAAAACGCCATGACGGCGGCTTGCTCCTCGACTCGCGCTTTTTAAGCCGATCCCATCCAGTTCTTTTGGAAGTTCATCATAAGCCAACATCAGAGCAAATCCAATTTCAGCATCATCTTCTTCGGTCAGCCATAAGCAAACACCGGGCTCAAAATCGTGATCCCGCGAGATTTCATCATCAAAACCAAAGCATTCCGAGCCTTGCCCCACCAGACCAACCGCAATGCGATCCATATAATTCGGGAAACGCTCTATCAGCATGGGTTTGACATATAATTCATAATATTTTTTAGAAAGATCCATTCCCTTCATAAATACAATCTGCCCTTTCGTTCAGATCTTTTTGCACCGCAAACCAACCAAAGTATCCAAAAGTGGGTGCACATTTACGGCAAACAAACGCATAATACCCATTTCGTGGCAATGCGGGGTCATCCAAGAGCGTTTTGGTCTGCTCTAAAAACTGTTCAATCAATGCATCACTCTCGCCAATCTTCTCCATTAGTTCGGCAATATTGGTCAGTGTAATTGCCACTTCCAATGTGCCATTTTCTTTTAGAGAAATAATGTCGATGGCTTTTTGATAAAGATCCAGCGCCTCATCATAGCGACCCAAATCCGTAAGCGCCAATGCGTAATTATTATACAACCCACCCCACAACGGATCCCAAGAAGGAAGGCTTTTGCCAAACAAGTCCTCTGCTTTTTCATAATGCCGAATGGCTCCCGCGGCATTTCCAAAAGCTTTCATGGTGGTTGCTGCATTTAAAAGAATGGTTCCTGACGTTTTGGCATCCACAGTAAGGGTATTGATCAACTCCACACAGCGCTCCACAGCAGAAATGCCGCCTTCTTTATCATCAATGCGGCGACTGAAGCCCAGAATCTCATTGAGGATACTCAACTCTCCGCGTTGATCGCCAATCACGTGTGCCTCATTTAGCCAATATTTCAAGAGACGATCTGCACTTTCATAATCTTCTTTATTCAAATAAGCGTCCAGTTTGCTGATAACAGATGAAATCGGTATCATTTCAGGATGATTCATGTTTATTCTTATACTCCAAATATGCTTTATCCCAAATTACATTAAAGGCATCAGCATTCAAGGTTTCGATGCCTTCCAGTGCTTTATTCAATACTGTAATAAATGGAGAAAAATAGTCTTTTCCATCTTTTAGGCAATCCAAATATATCGTTGCCCATTCCGGATTCTCCTTAAAATAATCGGACTGCTTATATTGCTTTTCAAATGCTTCAAATGTATCGGCAATTTTAAAAGACCTTCGTTCTCCCTTTATTTCATTACCAATATGCAAAATGCAATATTTATAGTCCGCACCGTCCGCCGGTTGCCCGATCGAACCGGGATTTAAAAACAAACGATTTCTATACCAACGATTATAATACAGATGAGAATGACCAAACAAGCAGATATCAAAATCATACTGTTCAATAAAGGAATCCAATGTATCATCTATATTTTCCCTCAAATAGTCTTTTCCCTCTCCGTGAACCAACAGAACGCGCAAACCATTAATTGTTAGTATTTCAAAATCTCTTAGAGTGTTCAAGTATTCAAAACTATCCGTATCGAGATCTCGATATGTTGTTGCAATTGTTTTATAGTTTTTAAATTCACTGCGCTCAGGCGAAAAAGATAACAGGTATTTTTCGCGATTTCCGAGTATCGCGCAATCGGCTGTTTGGCGTACCAATTGAAGGACTTCATTTCCATCTTCACCATCGGTAATGTAGTCTCCCAAATAAAATACTCGGTCGATCTTCTGTTCTTGCAAATCTTCAAGCGCTAACCGAAGCGCTATTAAATTACTGTGAATATCACTAATAACCGCAACTTTCATATCAACCTCAATATCATAAAGGTAAAAAACGGCGAGTTTCAAAAGAAACTCGCCGTCCATTTGGTGCCGGTGGTGGGACTCGAACCCACACGATGTCGCCATCAACGGATTTTGAGTCCGTCACGTCTGCCAATTCCATCACACCGGCGTTACAACAGTACATATTATAACGAATATTATTATAAAAATCAAGTAGTTTTTTTAGAAAAAACAGCGGTATGAAGATTTTTTTCATACCGCTGTTTCATTTCCCAAAAAATTACTCAGCGTCTGCCTCAGCAGCCTCCTCGGTAGCGGGAGCTTCTTCAGCAACAGGAGCCTCAGCGACAGCCTCTTCCTCTTCGGTCAAAAGAGCACGAATGGAAAGACCGATCTTCTGCGT
>JAZNGR010000228.1:0-7978 GCA_045576575.1 Eubacteriales bacterium | reverse complement strand
TATTCTGAAATCCTGCATAACGGAAGAAATACGGTGTGACGGCCCCTTGATCCAAGTACTGATCTTTAATCCAATTTGCGCCCTCGATAATGGCACGGGGAATCGAGTTCCAATTGCGGTGAGCAGCATATGCCATTGCGTTGATGGGGCTCTTGTCATACGCTTCAATTCCATAAAAATTATAGAAAGTTCCACCGAGGTCTATAAAATCGTAAAAACTATTGCCACTGAAATGTTGTCCATTAATAATATAATTTGAGCGAAGGATCACGTTGGTTATACTATTCACGCCTGTTGCATTAGAGTGAGTGCCGTAACCGGACTCCAAGGCAGCACGGCTGGCAATATAATATGGATTCATCATGGTAGATTTGGATGCAGTATTAAAATATTCTACCGCCTGATCCTTGGTGATGGCGCTTTCGTTTACCCAGATGGCGCGGATGCCGTCGTCATTCCAGGTTTCTTGATCATAACTGTCGATATCCAAAAAAGCAAAGACACTATCCTCGGTTAGGTAGTTGAGGGGATTGATGTATTGCTCGTTTTCGAGACCGTATTTTTCCAAAGCCTTGGCATAGGTCATCTCCACATCCACAAAGGTAAAGGTCCAATTGGGATGGGCGGCTTTCAGCTCATTGATGGCGCTTTCATAGATTTTGGGCATCTCGGTGTCCAGCCATTTCCAGCGCAGATAGTCTTTATGAACATAGCCGATACGTCCACCGTTGAATTGGCTGAGTAGTTGAACCAAGCACCAATCGCCCTCGGTCTTTAGATAGTAAGCACGTGAGACGTCTTTCTCAAGAGTAGAGATAACTTTAGATGATGAGTTGGGTTCTTGATATACAGGGACGGTATTTATGACTCGGGCTCGCGCGTAAGCATAATCTGCCGCCTGCGGATCGGTCATGCAAAGGAGATACTCTCTGGTTGTATTATCAGCCAAGGTGGCAGTTAAGGTGATCTTAGATCTGCCATGTCCCAATTTTAAGGGTTCTTTCAAAACATAAGGCGTATTTTTGTAAGGAAAATATCCTGCATACTGCTCCACTCCTACGGTGAGGTTGGTGAAGCCGGTATAACTGTCGATACTGCAGTTTTCAAAACTTTCCGGCTGAATCAGATAATAATCGGTATCCACATCAAAATCCAGCGTGAAGCCACTGACCGTCACCGTATATTCCGGGGTGGGAGCGGGCTCTGTATTGGAACCGGAGTTGGGGTCGGTATTGGGGGCGGCGGTCTCTTCCGCAAAAGCAGAAAAAGGCATGCCGATCAGCAGGATCATGGTGCAAATCAGCGCAAAGATGCGCAAAGCGGGATTATTCGGCCCAGTTGTGTGCAACTTTCTGTACATCATCGTCATCCTCCAAAGCATCCAGGAGCAACTGCATTTTGAAGCGCTCCTTCTCGTCGGTGAGGGAAACATCATTATCGGCAATGCGGGTCACTTCGGCGGTGAGGAAGGAATAGCCTGCCTCTTCCAGCGCAGTACGAACTGCAGAGAAGTTTTCGGGGGCGGTGAGGATCTCGAAAGCATCGCCCTCGGCATCGAAATCATCGGCACCGTTATCGAGGGCACACATCATCAATTCGTCCTCATCGGCCTCTTCTTTATCCACAATCAGCACGCCGCATTGTTTGAATTGCCAGAGCACGCTGTTGGAGGCGCGCAGATTGCCGCCGAATTTATCAAAATAATGGCGAAGGTTGGCAGCGGTGCGGTTGCGGTTATCGGTCAGACAGTCCACAACGACGGCGACACCGCCGGGGCCGTAGCCTTCATAGATCAAGGACTCATAACTGCTGGTATCGCCCTCGCCGGCTGCCTTTTTGATGGCGCGCTCGATATTATCGTTGGGCACATTGGCTGCCTTTGCCTTGGCAATAACATCTGCCAAGCGGGAATTAGCGGCAGGATTTGCACCGCCTTCTTTGACAATGACGCTGATCTCACGCGCCATTTTGGTGAAGATCTTTGCCCGCTGGGCATCGGTCTTCCCTTTTTTGTTTTGAATATTATGCCATTTGGAATGTCCGGACATGGGAATTTACGCTCCTTTTAAAAATTACTTAAAAATTATACCATAGGAATTTGTCGAATGCAACTTATTCCAAGATTTGGTCCAACAGTTTTTGCCTACGTCCAGGAAACGGTGTTTATTCCTCGCTTCCCTCCTTGGCGGCTTTGATACCCATATAGATATCATAGAAAAAGATCATCAAGATATAGGAACCGCCCGCCTGCACCAGATCTTTGCGGAAGGTAGCGGTTGCAAGAGCGAAGGAACTCCAACCGTTGCCCCAGATCATCTGCATAACAACCTCAAAAAGGTAATAGCCCAAGACCGGAACCAAGGCGGCAAAGCCCGCCAAACATTCGGGATGCTTTTTGCCAAAGGGCAGGTTCATCAGGGCTTTGGCAGTAAAGACCGTCAGCGGTTTGATCAGCAGGGTGGCGGGGGCACGATAGAGAAAGCCTTTTACCAGGTCGGCGGCAACACCGCTGATTCCTGCGGCAATCGCCGCATGGGGCGCGGGCAACAGAATGGCTGCCAGCAGAATGAAAATATCGGCAGCATGGAGGTACCCATAAGCGGTGGGTTGCCCGATTCCTGCTGCTGCCAACATCAATATGCCCCAAAGGACGGTGGATTTTAAAGGTTTGGAGAGTTTCATTGCTTATACTCCTTTTACAGGTTATTCTTATTTTATCATTTATAAGGTAAGATTGCAACCGTCGGCAGAAAAAGTTTACTTTTTGCCACCGAAGTGTTATACTTTGAAATGAGGTGATAAAAAATGAACCGCAATAATGATTATCTTGGCACTGCACCGCTTGGTCGGCTATTACTGAAGCTTTCCTTGCCGACGGTAGCGGCTCAGTTGATCAATATGCTTTATAATATTGTGGACCGGATCTATATCGGTCATATGCCCGGGGAGGGAGATCTGGCTTTGACGGGCGTGGGAGTTTGTCTGCCCCTCATTATGATTGTATCAGCCTTTGCCGCATTGATCAGTTCCGGCGGCGCGCCCCGCGCTTCGATCTTTATGGGGGAGAAGCGCAATGAGGAAGCGGAGCGCACCATGGGCGGCTGCTTTGCGCTGCAATTATTGATCTCTCTGGTGCTGACGGTATTGCTGGTGTTTTTGAACCGTCCGTTATTGCTGACCTTCGGCGCCAGCGAGAAGACCATCGCCTATGCGACGGATTATATGAATATCTATGCGCTGGGTACGGTATTTGTTCAGTTGACCTTGGGGATGAATGCCTATATCACCGCCCAGGGCTTTGCAAAGACCGGAATGCTGACGGTGCTGATCGGCGCGGTGCTGAATATTGCGCTGGATCCGCTTTTTATCTTTGGTTTTGGACTGGGAGTGCGGGGTGCCGCGCTGGCAACCATTTTCTCCCAAGGTTTTTCTTGTTTTTGGGTCTTGCATTTTCTCTTTGGGGAAAAGACATTATTGCGGCTTAGGCGAGAGTTTATGAGATTGGATTGGAAGCGGATCCTGCCTTGTTTAGCATTGGGGGCCGCACCCTTTGTGATGCAGGCCAGCGAAAGCATGATCGCGGTGTGTTTCAATTCTTCACTGTTGAAATACGGTGGTGATCTTGCGGTAGGGGCTATGACGATCCTGACCAGCGTAATGCAATTTGCCATGCTGCCCATGCAGGGCTTCGCCCAGGGAGCACAGCCGATCACCGGCTATAATTACGGTGCGAAGAATATCAGGCGGGTCAAGAAGACCTTCTTTCTGCTGCTGACAGTCTGCCTGACCTATTCGATCCTTTTATGGGCGGCGATCATGATCGCGCCGCGGGGCTTTGCTTCGATCTTTACCTCCAAAGCGGAATTGATCGCCTTTGCGGCCCCTGCCCTTCGGATCTATTGCGGAATGTTGCTGATCTTTGGAATCCAGATCGCTTGTCAAATGACCTTTGTGTCTATTGGGTATGCGGGATGTTCTATGATTGTGGCGGTGGTTAGAAAGTTCGTGTTGTTACTCCCGCTGATCTATCTGATGCCAATGTTGTTGTCGGATGATAAGACGATGGCCGTCTATATGGCAGAGCCGGTGGCGGATCTTTTGGCGGTGACCTTTACCGCAGTCTTATTCTTCTTTCAGTTTCAAAAGGCACTTAAAAAACTTCAATAAAAAAACGGCCCATCGGGTCGTTTTTTATTGGGGATAAAGGAAAAGATTTCCGTATTGTTTGCCGATCAATCCATCATAGACCAGCATCAGGTATTCTTCAAATTTTTCCTGTCCTTTACGGGGGAGAACTTCCATAGGTTCGCCCTTGCTGTCCAAACAGACTCTGCGGGTCACGGCGTGAACCTCATCGTAAAGCTCGTCCATATAAACATGGAAGGCGGGACGTGCCATTTTCAGTGTCCGTGTCATATAGGGCAAAAGATGGAACATAGACATGTTTTCTTCGGCGTGGGTGGGAACTTTTTCAAAATTGTTCCAAATCAGATAAGGGGTAGATTGCAGTTCTGCAAGACCCTCGGCGCTGTTGCGATCGGCGGTATAACCGATTCGTTCCATTAATTCGCGAGAATCTCCGTAAAGAGAAGGCTGATGATCGCCGAAGAAGAGGATCACGGTGGGTTCATCCACCTCTTCAAAATAGGAGACCAGTTTCCCCAGCGCCGCATCGGCGGAACGGATGCCGGTGGCATAACTGAGCAAGGTGTTATATTCTTCCTCATTTAGTTCGCAATCGGCGGAAAAATGAATCATTTCCTCCGCAGACCAGTCTTCCAAATAGAAGGAAGCATGGTTTTGCATAGTCACCGTGTGGCAGAAGAAGGGACGATCCTTCTTTTCGTTTTGTTCATATTCGGCAATGATGCGATCCACAACCGCATTATCGGAAATATATTGCATCATCCGCTCTCGTTGGGCGCCTTCGAAATGCTCTTCGCTGTAAAAATCATCGAAGCCTAAAAACTCATATGCTTTTTCGCGGCTGAAGAAACTGCGGAGATACGGATGGAGCGCCACCGTATAATACCCTTGGCTGTTGAGATAGGAAACATAACTATCGGTCTCGGTATTGAGATAGTTCATATAGGGAACGGTGCCGGTGGGTAACAGATAGGTGGTATAGCCGGTCAACACCTCAAATTCGCAGTTGGAGGTATTTCCACCGTATTCACTGGTCAGGCAGGAACCGGAAAGGTATTCCTTTGCCAAAGAGGTGAAATTAGGGGCAAGTTCTTTCTTAAAGGTCAGGTTTTCTGCATTCCAAATATCAGTAAAAGCCTCACTCATCACAATGATCACATTGGGCTTTTCTTTGGCATCCACTTTGCGGTATTTCGATGCTACCTCCGCCACCGTCTCGAGGGAATAGTCGGTGGGGGTGTCGATTTTGGAGTCATAGGCGTTGGCTATAAAAGAATAAACAAAGCCGTTTTTGCGGTAGGAAGTGGTTTGATCAAAGATGATAACCTCCACCCCATGATCCACCAAATAGGAATAGTCGGTCACCATAAAGGCGCTGCCCAAAAAGATCCCGAGGGTCAAAAGCCCGCTTAAAAGACCCCACCGATAGCGGGGGCGAATCTTTTTCAGCCAGAAGATATCCGCAAGAATAGCAAGGATCAGCCCGCCCAGCAGCAAGATCGCGCCCCAAATCATAGGCGGGGTAAACCGTAATTTCATACTGCCGGCGATGGTGGCCGCTTCCCCTGCCAAGGAAATATCCCAAGGATAAAAAGGTTCATTTCGGAAGGTGATCTTAAACGCATTGATGAGGTGGCAGACATAGAAAGGAATCCCCACCAGCCCGACGGCGACCGAAAGTTTGGTGGTTAAAAGATAGATGGCGAAGATCAAAAGCCCCAAAAGCAGGGTGAGGTTGGTAAAAATCAGCCCTGAGATCTCCGATTTCCAAAAAGCGGTAAACCGTTCAAAAGTCTCCTGCGCAGAGGCCTCACTGAGCACCGCCAGCCCAAAAGAAAAAGAAAGGATGATCGTCAATAACAGCGCAGAAAACAGCCAGCATTTGATGACAGATCGTTTCATGGGATATCCTCCTTTCTTAAAAAACAGTATGTTGATATTTTACCTGTAAAACCATTACTCGTCAATTAAAACTTGAAAAAATTTACAATTAATTTGAATGTGATCAAATTATGAAATTTTTAAAAGATATTGACGAATGGTATTGCAAAGAATAAAATAGTATAGCGAAAGGAGGCTGATCAATTGAGGCAAAAACGAAAAGTACATAAAACGGTACTTGCGGCGCATATCATCCTGTTGCTGAGCAATTTTCTCTTGCTTTGGACGATTTGGTTGCTGAGCAAATACGATTGCGTTTCCTTGGATCAGATCCTTTATCAGATGAAGACCTCTGCCGCGGGAACCAATATCAATCTAATGGGCAGTGCCGGTATTCGGGTGGGGCTCTTCGGGGTCTTGCTGACCGGTGCCGAGATCTTTCTTTATTACTTATTATCGGGCGAATTGAAAGAAAAATTTCAAGAAAAAGCCCAATATCTTACCTATTGCAAGACCAGGGTTTGTGCTTGGTTTAAAAAGAGCGCCCTGTCGATCTCGTTGCTGAATTTGGCTGTAGCGCTGGTCTTGTTTGTGACTCAACTGAATGTGTTTGGTTATATCGGCGTGTCCAGCACCGAATCGGATTTTATCAAGACCCATTATGCCGATCCCGAGAAGATCGCGCTGACCTTCCCCGAAACCAAGCGCAATCTGATCTATATCTTTTTAGAGTCTATGGAAAATACCTTTGCCGAGCCGGAAGCCGGCGGGCAGATCACAGCGAATTTTATTCCGGAACTCTCCGCTATGGCAGAGGAACACATCAACTTTTCCCATGATGAAGATTTGGGCGGCGCCCTTTCCTTCGGAGGGACCACTTGGACCGCGGCAGCGATGGTTGCTCAAACTTCGGGGATCGTGGTTAAAGTTCCGCTGACCGCAGAGAACTACGGCGGCGAGGATTCCTATTTGCCGGGGGTTGTTACCATCGGTGAACTGCTGGAAAAAGAGGGCTACCGCCAAACATTGCTGGTGGGAAGTGATGCGGAATTTGCCGATCGGGAATCTTATTTTACCGAGCATGGGAATTATGAGATCGTAGATATTAATTCCTTAAAAGAGCAGGGTCGTCTGCCGGAGGATTATCGGGAGTGGTGGGGATTTGAGGATGAAAAACTCTTCGCCTTTGCCAAAGAAGAACTGACCCGCCTGGCGGCAGGAACAGAGCCCTTTAATTTCACGATGCTGACAGCGGATACTCATTTTCCGGACGGTTATGAATGTGCCCTTTGTGAGAGCAAGTATGAAGAGCAATATGCCAATGTGCTCTCTTGCTCGGCAAAGCAGGTGGCGGCGCTGATCCAATGGATCAAGGCGCAACCTTTTTATGAGAATACCACCATCGTGATCAGCGGAGACCATCTTACGATGGATCCGGAGTTTTTGGCCAAGATTGATGAAAATTATACCCGTACGGTTTATAACTGCATCATCAATGCGGCGGCAGAGCCGGCAGAGACTCAAAACCGGTTGTTTGGTGTTTATGATCTTTTTCCGACCACTCTTGCCGCTATGGGCGTTGAGATCGAGGGAGATCGCCTTGGATTGGGAACCAACCTCTTCTCCAAGGAGCAGACTCTCACCGAGCGATTCGGCTTTGAGACCCTCAATGAGGAACTGCAGAAAAAATCGGTTTATTACAATACCCGCTTTTTGGGAATGGAACAAAAAAATACGGAAGGCTGAGCCTTCCGTATTTTTTGAGACTGTCGAAAAAGGCACCGACCGCAGAAAAAAGAAAAAATTACTTAGCGGAAGCGGATTTAAAAAATCATATGGGGAGAGAGTTCTGCTCTTTCCCTATATTCTTTCATAAGGAAAAATTCCGCATGGAGATGCGGAATTTTATTGAAATTTTCTGCTTTCCGCCGATCCGCTCTCTGCCGTACCT
>JAZNGR010000227.1:0-1663 GCA_045576575.1 Eubacteriales bacterium | reverse complement strand
ACCTTGTCGGTGGAGCCGCTGGCATCGTCCTGAATGCCGGTGATGGAAATCATTACATCTCGCATATTCATACCCTATATCATATAATAATTTTGTCCGTAAAACAAGGAAAATTTGGCTGGTAATGGGCCGGATTTGTTGTTATAATGAATTATACTCTCCGGAAGTCGGAATTGTCTCCTTTTTGTGAGGTACAATTGCGGATTTCCCCGCTATAATGAAACAGGAGGAGGTGGGCATCGTGACAGTCGAACTGACGGAAAAAGAATTCCGGCGCCTGCTGGATATGATATATATCGGAAACTGGATTCTGAACTCCGCCCGGGGTGAGGATCGCTTTGCGGACTATGACCGGGTGCAGGAAAAGCTTTTTGCCCAATGCCCCAAGGCGGGGATGCATTCTCTTGTGGAAATGTGGCGCGGCCGCGCCTTTCCCTCCAAAGCCTATCAGGAGGGCGGCATCCATGAGGCCATCTGCGATTATGAGGACGCGGTGTTTTTTGATATTCTGGCGGAGGAGCTTGCCCGCCGGGATATGGAGGGGGAAGGCGCCGACCAGAGCGACGAGAAGGAGCTGGTGGACCGTATGGAGGAATATTACCAGGAATTCGAGGAGCACGGCATCGACAATCTCACCGTGGAAAACTGACATCGTGCATAAAATTACCACCTGTGCCTCAAACTAGGCACAGGTGATTTTTTTCGATGAATATGACAAATGCGGAGTATAACAAATACATTCAGTCCATGGCCCCCAAATCCCCCTTAGCCGCCGATCTTATCAAAGCCTTTGTGGTGGGTGGGCTCATCTGCTGCGTGGGGGAGGCGCTGGGGATGGCGTATGAGCGCATCGGGGGACTGGATAAAGAGAGCGTGTCCACCTGGGTGAGCATTACGCTGGTGTTCCTCTCGGCTCTCCTTACGGGGCTGAATATATACGACAAAGCCGCCCGTTTTGCCGGGGCGGGAACGCTGGTGCCCATCACGGGCTTTGCCAATGCGGTGGTGTCCCCGGCGCTGGAGTTTAAAACGGAGGGCTTTATCCTTGGCACGGCGGTGAAGATGTTTACCATCGCCGGGCCCGTTATCGTCTACGGCATCACCGCCAGTGTGGTGTATGGGGTGATCTATTGGGTAACGACTATATTATAAAAATCAGCCCTGCGAAATGACGCAGGGCTGATTCACACGTTTGAGGTTTATTTGCAGAAGGCGTTGCCCAGTCTGAGGGCGATTTCCAGTGCGGATGCAAGAGATGCCTTCTCTACCCATTCTTCTCTTGTATGCATTCCTGCATAGTTTGAAACGCCTATGCAGAGGGCCGGTATACCCAAAGAAAGAGGAATGTTGCAGTCGGTGGAGGAGCTTTTGAACGATACGCTTTCTCCGATGACGTCTTCGATAATGGGGACAACCAGCCGTTTCAGCGCCTGAATTTCGTCATGACGGATGTTGCCGCAAGGACGGTCGCCGACTTTTTTCACGCAAACCTTCACATCCTCCGCTTCCGCGGCCTGAAAAATGTCCTCAAATTTTCTTTGCATGATCTCAAGGCATTCTTTGTCATCGGAACGGTATTCACAAAGCATTCTGGCGCTCTGTGCGATGGTGTTAACCGATGTCCCTCCGGAAATCTCCCCCACATTATAGGTGGTGTGAGCAT
>JAZNGR010000226.1:0-23001 GCA_045576575.1 Eubacteriales bacterium | reverse complement strand
GTGGTAATTCATAATAAAACCAACGGACTCTACTATATGAAAAAACTTTTTATAATATTGCTATGTGGAACACTACTTTTTAGTGGATGCGTGAAAACAAATACACCTATACTAAATGAGACCCTGACAACAAATGTCTTTCCTTACGAATGGAAACTTTGTAATTTCAACATTATTGATGGAGACGAGGTCGGAAGGAAGTTTTTATATAATGCATATTTAAAATATTCCGTTCCTGACGAAAGCACCGCCATCGATCTGCCGCTCACCAAGCTGGATACCGCCGAAGAATTAGCACAGTATAAAGCAACGTTTGATCCAACCCAAAAAGACGCAGAGTTTCCCTCCTTCAATGAAGTGACCGCTCATTGCGACGAGTCCTTTTTTCAAGATTACAGCTTGTTTGCGATCTTTATTTATTCCAGCAGTTGCTCCTATCGGTTTGAGCCCCGTGTTATGGAGATCGGCGGAAAAACACTTTCGTTCGAGATCGCGCCCAAGGATTACGGTCAAGACAAACTCATTTTATTTGGAAACGGAACCTTTCTTTTGACCATCGAGGTACCCAAGAAAGATTTCAATGGCTGTACCGAATTCAACGCCTATGCGAAAACATTAAGACCAAACTTTGTTTAAAGCCCGATAAAAAAATCCCCTCAAAAGAGGGGATTTTTTTGTTTTTTAGCCGCCGATTTTCGGTGGCTTAAAATGGATGAGATTTCTTCTTTCATCCCGAAGGCGTATGCGCGATACGCCGAGCGGTGAAAAAAGGAGAAAGGTCGCCATTTTTAGCCGCCGAGGTAGGCTTTCTTGATCTCATCACTTTCAATTAACTCTGCGCCGGTGCCGGTCAGAACGATCTTACCGGACTCCAGCACATACGCACGATCGGCAACGGAAAGCGCCATCTGGGCGTTTTGCTCCACCAAGAGGATGGTGGTGCCGGATTCATGAAGTTCCTTGATGATATCAAAAATCTCTTGCACCAGAATGGGAGAAAGACCCATAGAGGGCTCATCCAGCATCAGCAACTTGGGCTTGCTCATCATGGCGCGGCCCATGGCCAGCATCTGCTGTTCACCGCCGGAGAGAGTACCTGCAATCTGCTTGCGGCGTTCTTTCAAGCGAGGGAAATGCTTATATACATTGGCAATGCTTTCGCTGATCTCGCTATTGGGGCGGGTATAAGCACCCATAACGAGATTATCCTCTACCGTCATCTGCAGAAAGATGCGGCGCCCTTCGGGTACATGAGCCAGACCTTCGGCAACGATCTTATGAGCGGGGACGGCAGAAAGGTCGCCCTCCAAAAATTCAATGGAGCCGCCCTTGGATCGGAGAAGACCCGAAACGGTCTGGAGGATGGTACTCTTACCGGCGCCATTGGCACCGATGAGGGTTACGATCTCGCCCTCGTTGACCTCGAAGGATACATCCTTAATGGCATGGATACTGCCATAATAAACATTGATATTATTGACTTTTAACATCGCTTAGCCCTCCTTCTTTTTGCCCAGGTAGGCTTCGATGACCGCGGGGTTGGCCTGAATCTCAGCGGCGGTGCCCTTGGCGATCACCTGACCGAAATTCAATACACAAATACCCTCGCAGATATTCATAACCAGATTCATATCATGCTCGATCAGAAGAATGGCGATCTGGAAGGTATCGCGGATCTTCACGATATTTTCCATCAGTTCCGCAGTCTCAGAGGGGTTCATACCTGCAGCAGGCTCATCCAACAGCAAAAGGCTGGGATTGGTTGCCAATGCACGCACGATCTCCAGGCGGCGCTGAGCGCCATAGGGCAGGCTTCCTGCCTTCATATTCGCCATATCCTGCATATCAAAGATGGAGAGCAACTCCAGAGCACGCTCATGGGCTTCTTTTTCCTTCTTCCAGAAACTGGGAAGACGCAAAATGCCGGAGGCAGTCGAATAGACCTTCTGATTATGAAGGCCGATCTTTACGTTATCTTCCACGCTTAAATTGGAGAACAAGCGGATATTCTGGAAGGTACGGGCAATGCCCATTTTATTGATCTGCACAGTGGTCTTGCCGGAGGTATCCATACCGTCCAGCAAAATGGTACCGCGGGTGGGCTGATATACTTTGGTCAGCAGGTTAAATACGGTGGTCTTACCGGCGCCGTTGGGACCGATGAGACCGGCGATCTCGGTTCTGCCGATGGTCAGGTTCAGATCACTGACCGCATGCAGACCGCCGAAATCAATCCCCAAATGACGGCACTCTAAGATAGGTGCCTTATCTACATCCCGCTCGGGGACAATGGAATGGCTGGGAACAGGAACCATTTTGGTATCTTGTTTTTGAAAAGGATTCGCCATTATTCTTCCGCTCCTTTCCGTTTAAAGATCTTGGCAAAGAAGCCTTTGATGGTAGGATTATTAGTTGCCAACATTACCAGGATCAGCACGATGGCATAGATCAACATTCTGTATTCCGAGAACTCACGGAGCAGTTCGGGCAGGATGGTCAGTGCAGCGGCTGCAATGATGGAGCCCCACATTCTGCCAAGACCGCCCAAAACAACGAATACCAATACCAAAATTGAGGTATTGAAATCAAACTTGGTGGCAACAATCGTATTCTGGCTGAGACCGAAGAGAGCGCCTGCGGCACCTGCCAAAGCGGCAGAAATCACAAAGGCCATCAGCTTATACTTGGTCACATTGATACCCACGCTCTCGGCGGCGATCCGATTATCGCGCAGCGCCATAATGGCTCTGCCGGAGCGGCTCTTCACCAGGTTGAAGATCACCATCAGGGTGATCATAATGAGGATGAATCCTGCTAGGAAGGTCGCGATCTTGGTGTTGGCAGGAACGCCCATAGGACCGTTCATGATCATCTTTCCGCCTTCCATCTGCAGGGTATTCTTCAGGAAACTGATATGGAGGCCATTAGCATCCACACCCACATACAGATTGGTGACGATGGATTTGATGATCTCACCAAATGCCAACGTAACGATAGCCAAATAGTCGCCCTGCAAACGCAGAACGGGAACACCAACCAAAACACCTGCCAATGCGGCAAATACGGCACCGACGATCATCGCGATCATCAGACGAAGACCTGCACTGGGGATGGCGGTAGTCAAAGCCGCGGCAGTCACCGCGCCGGTAAAGGCACCGACGCTCATAAAGCCGGCATGACCCAGACTCAATTCACCCAAAACACCAACGGTTAAGTTCAAAGACAGCGCCATTACAACATAGGCGCAAACAGGAACCAACTGACCTTTCAAGGTGGAAGACATTCCGCCGGTGGTCGCCAGCAACTGCAGCACCACAAAGGCGATGATGACGCCGGCATAGGTCAGCCAGTTATCAAGGGAGCTTTTAAAATTCAATTTCTTCATATGGCTCACCTTACACTTTCTCACGAATCTGCTTACCCAGCAGACCGGTAGGCTTGATCAGCAGCACTAAGATCAACACCAAGAATACGATGGCATTGGAAAGCTGCGTGGAAATATAAGCACCGGCAAAAATCTCAATGATGCCCAGCAATACACCGCCCAAAAGCGCACCAGGGATGGAGCCGATACCACCAAATACGGCCGCGGTAAAGGCTTTAATACCGGGCATGGAGCCGGTAGTGGGCACCAAGGAGGGATAAGCGGAGCAGAGCAGAACCCCTGCAATAGCTGCCAAAGCCGCGCCGATGGCAAAGGTGACCGAAATGGTGCGGTTGACATTAATGCCCATCAGCTGCGCGGCACCCTTATCCTCGGAGCAGGCGCGCATGGCTTTACCCATCTTGGTCATATTGGTAAACATGGTCAAGGCGATCATGATCACAATACAAACCGCAATGGTCACCAACGTTCCAATCGGGATGATCAGTTCCCCGCCAAAGAGTTTGATGCTTGCGCCGCCAAACATATTGGGGAAGATCTTAGGATTGGAGGTCCAGAGCAACTGGGCCGCATTTTGCAGAAAATAACTGACACCGATGGCGGTGATCAAAACCGCCAGCGAGGTTGCCTGCCGCAAGGGCTTATAAGCAAGACCTTCGATGATCACACCCAAAACGGTGCAGATCACCACCGCCAGCAATACGCCCACAATGGGAGGCAAATTATAGGTAGAAACGGCGAAAAAGCAGACATAGGCGCCCACCATGATTACATCACCATGGGCAAAGTTCAGCATCTTGGCGATACCGTAAACCATGGTATAGCCCAGGGCGATGATGGCATAGATACTGCCTAAGCTGATCCCGTTAATGAAATGGTTCAAAAAGGTTAGCACGTGTTTTACACCCCTATTTTTATCTCTTTTTAAAACTCAAATTGAGGGCTGCCGGACGGGCAGCCCTCAATCCTATTATTCCGAAACGGAATTACATACCAACATAAGCACCGTCTTTGATGATCATACCCTTGGGGGTCTTGGAAACGGTACCTGCAGCAGACCAGGTCATATCTTCACCGGTCAGACCGTCGAATACGAACTCAGCAGAAGTAAACTTCTCAATCAGCTGATCGCAGAGATCGGAAGCGGAAACAGCATAATTATAGGTGCCGTCTTCGTTCTTCAGAGCATCGCCGTTGTCCAGAGCCTGATAGATGGCATAAACGCAGTCATAAGCATCGGCCGCAAACTGGTTGGGAACTTCGTTGTGCTTAGCCTGATACTTAGCAACAAAATCCTTGGTCTTCTGGTCTTCAGCGTCAGCGTTGAAGGGAGTCAGCAGCATAACGCCCTCGGCCAGAGTGGTATCGAAGCCCTCGAGACCCAGAATACCGTCCATACCGTCTACGCCAAAGAACTTGGGAGCATAACCGGTCTCATTGGCCTCGGTGAGGATCAGAGCAGCGGATTCATAATACATGGGCAGGAACACCAGATCAGCGCCGGCATCCTTAGCAGCAGCCACCTGAACAGAGAAATCGGTCTTGGTATCCTCGGTGAAGGTGGTGGTGGAAACAACATTCAGACCCAACTCGGTAGCCTTGGCAATAAAGCTGTTGTAGATACCGGTGGAATAGTTGTCGTCGTTCTTATAGATCACAGCGATCTTGGTGCCCAACTTCTGGTCAGCAATGTACTGAGCGGAAGCTTCACCCTGGTTGGGATCCATGAAGCACATCTGGAATACATTGTCCTTACGGGCAATATCCACAGCGCCGGTCACAGCGTTGGCAACACCGCCCAGAACGTCGGTAGAAGACGCGGAGGGGGTCAGGAAGAAGATGTGGTCTGCATTGGCCTCAGCAGAGGTAGCAGTACCGGGAGCGGAGGTAACAGAACCCAAAGATACCTGCATACCCCAGTCCTTCAGAGTGTTGTAGGCGTTCACAGCCTTCTCTGCATCGTGAACATCGTCTTCGCAAAGGAACTCAAACTGAATACCGCCCAGAGCGTTGATCTCTTCAACAGCGATCTTGGCTGCATTGTTTACTGCATTACCATAGATGGCAGCGCCGCCGGTCAGAGGGCCGGTAATACCGATCTTCAGAGCGGTAGCCTCTTCTTTACCGCAACCGGTAAAGCAGGTCAAAGCCATCAGCAGAGCCATCAGCAAAGCTGCGATTCTTACAAACTTTTTCATAGTCTTGTTCTCCTTTTTTGTCTATTAAAAAATTATTAACATTTTAACACACTAAAGTATTATTTGTCAATAGAAAAGTAATTTTTTTTGAAAGAAATAAAAGAACTTGCAAAAAAGTGAGAAAAACAGAGAATTTAAAAGCAAAAAGGAGTATTTTTAAGAAAACTCAAAATTGACGCAAGGCTTTTGCGGAAACCTTACGAAATCACGGGAAAAAATATGACTTTTTTTGCGTTTTTTATTGACAATCGAGAAAGAAGTGTTTATATTATATGATGTTAACTATCACTATTTCTCTTAGGGAGGTTGAAAAATTAAGTTGAAAAACATTATTGAACTGCAAAACATTCATGTTTCCTTCGACGACGAGGTGATCCTGGATAAGTTTAATCTGAACATTCGGGATAAAGAGTTTGTGACGTTGCTGGGTCCTTCCGGTTGCGGAAAGACCACCACCTTGCGCGCCATTGCGGGATTTGTGAGCCCTCAGGAGGGCAAGATCCTTTTTGAGGGGAAAGATATCAGCAAACTGCCGCCCCATAAGCGACAGGTCAATACCGTTTTTCAGCGATATGCTTTATTCCCTCATTATAATGTTTTTGATAACATCGCTTTCGGTCTTCGCATTTCCAAGACTCCTGAGAGCGAGATTGCGCCTCGGGTAAAAGAAATGCTGGAACTGGTGAACCTCAAAGGTTACGAAAAGCGGGATGTCACCTCCCTCTCCGGCGGTCAGCAGCAGCGGGTTGCCATCGCAAGAGCGTTGATCAATAATCCGAAGGTACTGCTTTTGGATGAGCCTTTGGGCGCTTTGGATCTAAAACTGAGAAAAGGGATGCAGAATGAGTTGCTGCGGATCCAGCGGCAGATGGGCATTACCTTTATCTATGTAACCCATGATCAGGAAGAGGCGCTGACCATGAGCGATACCGTTGTGGTGATGAAAGACGGTGTCATTCAGCAGATCGGTACCCCTGAAGACATCTATAACGAGCCCATCAACCCCTTTGTTGCCGACTTTATCGGCGAGAGCAACATCATCGGCGGTACCATGATTAAAGATCTGCTGGTGGAGTTTGAAGGGGTGCAGTTCCCTTGCGTGGATAAAGGATTTGGCGAAAATGTGGCGGTAGACGTTGTTGTTCGCCCCGAAGATATCGAGATTCAAGATCCCAAAGACGGAATGCTCTGCGGTACGGTGGAAACCGTTACCTTCAAAGGTGTTCATTATGAAATGATGGTCCGCTCCAAGGGTTATTTATGGAAGATCCATTCCATTACCTGCAAGGAGCCCGGTACCGAAGTGGGTATGAAAATCATCCCCGAATACATTCATATTATGAAAAAGGAGGCAGGCACCGTAAATTGAAAAAGACGCTGATTGCGGTGCCGTACTATGTGTGGGCGGCGGTCTTTATCGTTGTACCGCTGCTGATGATCGCATATTGTGCGTTCACCGATGCCAACGGAAGTTTCACCGTTGAAAATATGCTTGTGATCGGCAAATATTGGCCGGTGCTGTTGCGCTCCTTAGGCTATGCGCTGATCGCTACCGTTTGTTGCTTAGTGATCGGCTACTTTTTAGCCTATTTTATGGCCCAGCAGAAAGAGCGGACCAAAACGCTGCTGATGATCCTGCTGATGCTGCCCATGTGGATCAACTTTGTGCTCCGCACCCAAGCGATGCAGGATATTCTGGATCTCATTCAGAATTGGCTGCGCAATGCCGACATTGCTGTAAGAATCAGCAACACCGGATTTGCGGTGGTGCTGGGTCTCATTTATAACTATCTCCCCTTTATGGTATTACCCATCTTTACCGCCCTCGAAAAATTGGATCAGCGGGTGATCGAAGCCGCCGAAGATTTGGGCGCCAACCGTGTTCGAGTCTTTCAGCGGGTGATCCTCCCCCTCTCCATGCCGGGAGTATGGAGCGGTATCATTATGGTGTTTGTTCCCACCGTTTCCACCTTTGTGGTCTCTGAAAAACTGGGCGGCGCCAAGTTCAACCTGATCGGTAATATTATCCAAGAGCAATTCCTCACCGTTTATAACCCCAATGTGGGCGCCGCCATCAGTTTGGTGATGCTGCTGCTCTTCATTGTGGTGATGGTCATCTTCAGCTTCCTCGACGATGAAACCAAGGAGGGGCTGCTATGAGAAAGTTTATTCAAAAAAGTTATATGGCGCTGGTGTTCGGATTTTTATACCTGCCCATCGCCTATCTGATCCTCTTTTCTTTTAATGAAGGAAAATCCAAGGTCATCTTCAGCGGATTTTCGCTGAAGAACTATGTGAATCTGTTCCAAGACGAGCAGATCATGGGCGCGCTGATGAATACCCTCATCATTGCGCTGATCTCCTCGGTGGTGGCCACCATCATCGGCACCTTTGCCGCCATGGGCATCCGCCATCTGAAAAAGGGCGCCCGCAATGCGGTGATGGATGTGACCTACATTCCGGTATTGAACCCCGATATCATCACCGGTGTATCCATGATGCTCTTCTTCTCGGTATTGGGGGTCTCGCTGGGATACGGTACCGTTTTGCTGGCGCATATCACCTTCAATATCCCTTATGTGATCCTTTCGGTGATGCCCAAGCTGCGGCAGGTGGATCATTCCATCTATGAGGCTGCTCTGGATCTGGGCGCGCCCCCCACCCAAGCCTTCCGCAAGGCGCTTCTTCCCCAGATCATGCCCGGAATCATCTCCGGCTTTATGATGGCGCTGACCCTTTCGGTGGATGATTTTGTGGTCACCTTCTTCCTGAAAGGTGTGGAGGTTGAAACCTTAGCAACTATTATTTATACCACCACCAAGACCCGTATCAACCTTTCCATGAATGCTCTTTGCGGCGTAATGGTGGTCATCGTTACCATTATTTTGGTCATTGCCAACCTGCCCTCCAAAAAGGAGAAGCATAAAAAGGAGGTGCGGATCTGATGAAACGACTGTTTGCCCTTCTTTTGATCAGCGCCATGGTGCTGATCCCCCTCTCCGGTTGCCGGACCCATGAGCCCAATGAGGTGCTCTATGTCTACAATTGGGGCGAGTATATGGACGAGGAGATCAACGAACTCTTTGAAGAGGAGACCGGCATCAAGGTAGTCTATAAGGTCTACGACAATAATGAATCCATGTATGCGGTGGTCAAAAATGCCCCCGGCACCTACGACATCGTCTTTCCTTCCGATTATATGGTGGGGCGGATGATCGAGGAGGATATGCTGGAGCCGCTGAACTTTGCCAATATCCCCAACGCCCAATATATTATGGAAGATTTCAAAAACCTGGAGTATGACCCCGAAAACCGTTATTCGGTTCCCTATACCTGGGGAACGGTTGGGATCCTTTATAATACCTCTATCATTCAAGAGACTCCCGACAGTTGGGCGGATCTTTGGAGCGAGGAGTATTTCGACCGCATTTTAATGTACAACAACTCCCGCGATACCTTGGGTGTTGCCCTCATTAAAAACGGCTATTCCTTAAATACTATAAATAAGGATGAATTGCAAAAGGCCTGCGACGATCTCATCGCCCAGAAAAAGCTTTTGCAGGCCTATGTTTCCGATGATATCTTCAGCAAGATGGAAAGCGCCTCCGCCGCCATCTGCCCGGTCTACAGCGGCGATGCCATCTCCATGATGGATGAAAACCCCGATCTGGCGTATGTGGTTCCCGAAGAGGGTACCAACCGCTTTGTGGACTGCGCGGTGATTGTGAAGGATGCGCCCAATAAGGATGCGGCCGAGAAATATATCAATTTCCTCTGCCGAGAAGATATTGCCGAGCGCAATCGGGATTTCACCGCTTATTCCACTCCCCATCAGCAGGTCTTTGACGCCCTGCCCGAAGAAATCAAGAATAATAAGATCGCCTATCCCGATAGCGACATCATTGCAAAGACCGAGGTTTATACCAACCTTCCCCAAGACATTCTGGAATTCTATAATACCCTTTGGAATGATCTGAAAAATGCATAAAAAACAGCGTTGCGAAAGCAACGCTGTTTTTTTAATCTTCAATCCCCGATTCGGCAAGGTCGATGGTGATACTGCCGATGCCGCCATCAATCTCCACCCACGCTTCGCCGGTTCCGTATACGGTACCGTTCTTCATGGGCTCGCCGCGGTAGGTGGCTTCGCCAACGCCCTTATCCAAGCGGATGCTATAGGCTTCTGCGTCGATCAACATAAGATCCACTTTCCCGACTCCGCAGTCGATCTGGCTTTTGCCGGTCAGGCGGGCGGTGAGGTTCAGTTCACCGACTCCCAGATCCATATCCAGATTTTGGATGGTGCCATTTTGCAGAATGATCTGCCCCGCACCGCCGTCGATCTCGGCTTTTCTCAATACATTCAGGTCGCTGAAATAAAGTTTGCCTGCGCCAAGGCTCATCTCCAATTCTTCGGTTGAGAGCCCTTCAATATGCAGATCTCCTGCGCCTGTATTAATCTCTGTTTCATGGAATGTAAACCCTTCCGGCAGCGTGATCCATACATTGCCGGTGTTTTTTTGCAGCCAAGAATTGTTTTCTCGAACCACAAGCGTATTGCCCCTTAATCGAACGGAAATGGTACTGCTATCGGTTTCTACCGTAAATGCTGCGCCCTTACGAACCTCCAATTCTACCCCTTTAAGATCCATCTCCAATGCAGTCACATTCTCTCCAATGGTTTGGGTCACGGGGGTCTTCAACGGTGCTTCGTTGCGATCCATATGAACCAGCAATCCTGCCAATTTCAACCCGCCGCCCACAATGCCAATCAAGATGATGACCGCCAATGCAAGCGCCAGATATTTTACAATTCTTTGGGCGGTATTCATTTGAGATCCGCACCTCCGAAGAGGCAGAAACCGGTCACATAAACGGTGGGTGCATTTTCGCCTGCGTTTTTATGCTTATTGCTCACCCCGCCAAAGATAGAGGTGGTCGCCACCTTGACATTGACATTTTCGGGCAGGAATACATCAATCCCGCCGAAAACGGCAAAGACCTTTACTGCCGCATCTTTATTGATGATGGCCTCTTGGAGATCGCATTTCATCCCGCCGAAAACAGCATTGAGTTCTACTCCCTCGAAGACCACACCGGAATAGTTCAAGTTCTGACCGGAAAAGACCGCGCCGTATTCCTGAAACGACCCGCTCTCCGCCTGCACGCGAGCATAGCCTTCTTTTGCCTTCTTATCGGTAAAAGGCTTGAAGATCATCCGCGCACCGATGATGATAATTACGGCGGGAACCAGCAGTTTCCAGAGAAGATCAAAGGCGATCCAATCCTGGCAAGCGGCAAGCAAAGTCAGCCCGATGGCAATGCCGATCAGGTTTCCGGTCTTATCCGCCTCAGTAAACAAACCAATGACGCAGGGGACGATAATAAAGAGGGTCCACCAACCGTCAAACAACAGATCAATATGGGCAATTCCCAATACATTCAACGCCAGAACAACGCCCACTGCAATGAGGATCACGCCCCAAACAATGTTTTTTCCTTGCTTCATTTTAATACCTTTCTATATAATTTTCAAAGTATACCTGCTTTACCCGAAAGACCTTATTATTTAAATAAGAAAGAACATGCTCTTCGGGTAATTTAAATTCCAATGAATAGGCATAAAGCGCCTGATGCTTAAAGGGTAGCCCGCGATTTTGAGCGGCGGTTCCGTATTTCAGATCGCCTGCCACCGGATGACCGATGGAGGCAAGATGGGCGCGGATCTGATGCGTTCGCCCGGTCACCAACTCCACCTCTAATAAGGAGACGCCCTTTCCTTCTCTAAGCACTTGATAGCGGGTGATGATCTCTTTGAACCCTTCTTTTTTGGTCTTGGAGATCTCCACCAAGTTTTCCTTGGAATCTTTTTTCAGCCATCCCTTCAAGGTGGCTTGCTTTTTTTCAAAAGTACCTAATGCTAAAGTAAGATATCGTTTTTCTACCTGACGGTATTTCACGATCTCATAAAGCGCCCGCCCTGCCGCCGCATTTTTAGCAACGATGACGATGCCGCCTGTATTTTGATCCAAACGGTTGCAAAGAGCGGGTGTAAAAGAGGCTTCCGCCTCGGGATCGTAATCGCCCTTTTCATAAAGATAGAGCAATACATGGTTGATAAGGGTATCACGGCTTCCATGGGTATCGGCATGAACGGGGACCCCCGGCTTTTTATCCACCAACAGCAGATTTTCATCTTCATATAGGATGGACAATTCCGGACGGTAGCCGATAGAACGGAAATCCTCGTTTTTTGCGGTGAAAAACTCATCATTGATATACATTTCCACCACATCGCCCACCGAAAGGCGCGTATTCCCCTCGGCGCGCTTGCCATTGACTTTAATGGCTTTTTTACGCAAATATTTGTACATCAGCGACGGGCTTAAATTGCCCGCCGCCTTTTGCACAAATTTATCCAGACGCTGATCCGCATCATTTTCGGTAATCACAAATTTCTTCATTCAAACCGCCAAATCATCGTTTTATAAGCGGGCTTTTTGCCCAAGATCCACCGATACCAAAATGCCTTAAAGGGATTGGTCTTGCTGAAAGTAGTGGCATTGAGGGATTCTGCATAAGTAACCACCGCATCCCGCTCCTCTTCGGTAAAGGAGAGGTCGGAATAGATTGCCTTTTGCAAGAGCGGAACAATGGGCGTCAGGGGATAATGGGAAAGATAGAGATTATCCGCCCGACGGGCAAAATCTTCTAAAAGCTCACCCTCAAAGAACTTAAAGCCCCGCATCTGCATTAACCGCAAGATCACATAATAGGCTTTTCGTACCGCTTTTTCCGGCGGCAGACGACGCAGCTCCTGCAACGTCTTCCGGTGGATCGCCATAGAAACAAGATAAACGCCTGCCAACACCAAAACCGCGCCTAAGATTAGACCGACTACCAACAGCACCTTCCCCAAATTGGTGGAAGTAAGGTCCGTAAAGGTATTGGTCTCTTTTTCCTCTTCAGGCATGGTCGGATCAGGGAGGTCATTGGAATACTTAATATAATCAGGGTCGTCGATATACACAATGATCACATTGGGCTTGATCTCATTTTCCTTATTCTCATCTACCAGTTCCAGCAGATAATAGTTGCGCTCCCCACCATAACCGGGGGTAGGCTCAAAGGTGACCCAACCCATACCGTCGAAATAAACCTCGACCCAAGCGTGGTAATTATGGTCAAAGATCTCCACACCGTAGTTGTTCAGATCATTGAATTGGGGTTGCGCGTAATAACCGGTTGCCACTCGGGCGGGATAACCAAGGCTCCGCACCATGGAAACCATGGCAGAAGCAAAGAGGGTGCAATAACCTTCCTTCTTTTCATTCTCAAAAAGGAAGTATTCCAGGTAATCATAAGCGGTTGCTTCAGTACCGTCGGAATAGGTCAACCGCTGACGGGTGGTAGAATAAGTATAATTGGTCCGCAGATACCGCTCAATGGACTGTATCCGCTCCAACTTCGTGGTGTAAGGCTGGCTGATCTCATTAGCCAGTTTACGCACATCGTTGCGCACCTCATCGGGGAGTTTGGTATAGTTGCGCTGCACAAAGGCGCTGTATTCCGCCTCCATCCGCAAAAGCGGATCATTATTATAATGCTTGCTGCGCATCTGAATGTACTGCTTTTGGGTAGCATCGAAATTGGTCAGGAATACATTGCTGGTCCAAACAGGAGAGGTTACCTGGAACATATAGGAGCGATCATCAGGATTGTCGTTATGCATCAGGATGGTATCGCCCTCACGAGAGAGATCATCATAATCGCTGATCGGTCCCTGGCTCACCGTTCCCTTGGGAAGCGCCAATAAGTTGCTGACTTTATACTGGGGATAGACGGTGATATTATCGTTAATATAGCCTTGCTCTTCGCTTTCCACCGCATCCAGACCCGCCTTCAGCGGATCACCGCCGGGCGCAGTCCAGCGCAGATAATTGTAAAACTGGGTATACTCGCAAAACTCATAGTCAACCCGCGCTTCCAGATCCTCAAGATAGGCTGTATCGGGGATCGCCCAGCCTTTTTCGGTAAACTCCTGCGTAGTACGGAACCGCAGATAGACAGGTGTATCGGTCTTGCTGGTAACACCCAGCACCGAAAGGCCACGGAAAGTGGGATAGGTCATGGAAAGGGTCTCCCCCTCTTCCATATAACCTGCCACATTCAGTTGCTTTTCGTAACGAGCGCGAAATACCGTATTTCCCACATCCTGCGCAAACTGATCAATTGCCTGCCGCACCTGCTCCAATTGAAGGATGGGGCGGCTATAGATAAAGGTGGCAGTGCCCATAGTAATTACCAGCATTACGCCGGCGATGATCATACCAAAAGAACCATGCCCTGCCGCAAATTCCCACCGCTGAGCGGTGGTCAGTTTCTTTTTGGATTTTGCTTTCTTTTCTTTTTTCTTAAAAAGATTCTTCCAGCCGCCGGTGCGGATACTTTGCACAATGCTCTGCCCATAGCAACCGATCAATGCCGAAAGAAACAGGCTGAAGGCTGCATAATGAGGCACAATACCGTAAGTAAAGAAGGGGATCATCCCCACCATGGCCACTCCATAAGGGATCAGCATGGGAATGCGACGGAAAAGTGCCAGTGCAAAGAAGGTCGCCGCAATAAGACTCAAAAGAATCACCGCAGAATAGAAATGGCGAGATAAAATCACCGGGTTTTTCAAAATATCGGTGAGATCCATGGTCATCTTATCCAGATGCCCCGCATATCCTGCCTGCGTACCCAAACGGTAAATTACATAGTTATAGCAGACCACCAAAGACTGCCCCATGGAACGGTACAGCGGGAAACTGATGGGATAAGCGATCAGCGAAAGACCCGCAATACCGCCCAATACGCCGAAGAAGACCCGCTTATACCAAACCAAGAAGATCAGCAGCGCAAAAGCGATGGCGGTGATCAACACCGTCGCCACCACAGGAATGCCCATATCCAGGGCGGTGGTATTACAAAAGATATAGCCCAAAAGACCCGCATAGAGAAGTAAGATCTCCATCAGGATCCCAAATCGGCGGTTATCGTTTTTAAACTTGATCCGCGGCTCCACCGGAATGGGCTTGATTTTTTTATTTACGTTTTTTGTCATATTCCAACTCCGATAAAGTCAATACTGTCATATGATCTCCGCGGGGGCTTTCGGCGGTGGGACGCACCACCAAATAATTCAGCCGACAGTTCACACCGCGAATATACGGCTCCATTGCCCGCTCCAACTCTTCGGTCGGGCAGGAAGTAACCAGATAAAGAGCTCCGCCCTGCAAAGCAGAGAAATCTACCTCGCTTAAGGTTTGCTCAATAGAACCCGCTTCCATCATAGGAGTCATCTTAAAGCGGTCCTGCGCCAAGATTTGCTCCTCGGGGGTCGCGATATTCTGCTGACAGAGCATGCTCTCATAATTGGGATAGCCCAGGGTGCAACGCACCCCTTCTTCTGCCAATGCCGCACTGACCCGAGCGGTGATCTCCACCACACAATCGGTCAGATGGCGGTTGACCAATTCATCCTCTTCATAGGGAAAGAGGTCTGAAAGAACCATCACATTGTCGCAGGCATTTTCCCAATAGGTCTTCACAATCATCTTCGCCAGGCGGGCGGAAAGTTTCCAATGGACCTGACGCAAAGTGTCATATTCATTAAATTCACGGATTCCTGCCATATCGCCGTTATAGCGGGTCTCTTTTCCGCCGGCGACCACCGCGCTTTCCTGCTCCATGCTGGTAACGTCCATGGGAATATTGCCGCGCAGATTACGGGGCTCCACCACCACAGTACGTACCACGCCGATCTTCTTCTTGATGCTGAAGAGCCGCAGGAAATCATAAAAGACCACCTTTTCGGCGCCTACCTTATAAAGCCCCCGCACATCGAATTTCAGCGGGATCTCCATGGTGGTCGTACCAAAAGCGCGGTAATGAACATAAGAATAACCGGGAACCGAAGCGTTGCCGGATTCGTTGTTTACCCGAAAAAGAAATTTCATCATAGGGAGCATCACCGGAGTTTTACTCTTCACGGTAATGGGCAGAGAGAATTCCTTCAGGCGGGTTTGATGAGAAGCGATTTCTCCTACCTCCACTTTCACCAACGCTATACTGACCAAAAGGCACAACAGCGAGATCAGCGGGATCAGCAGGACCACCGCCAAAGTGAAAAGAGAGATGGAATCAAACAGCGCCTGCGAGAAGATGAACGAAGCGATCAGCAACGCCAGATAAAAGATTCTCGAACGTGTCATAAACTCTACCTTACTTTACGATGGGCGCCTTTACGGCATTTTTCAGTTCTGCCAGCAATGCTTCGGCAGTCATCCGCTCGATCTTGGCTTCGGGAGCCAGCATGATACGATGGGAAACGATAGCCTCATACATATCGCTAACATCTTTGGGCGTTACATACACTCTGCCGTCCAGCAACGCATTGGCGCAAGCGGCACGCATCAGTGCCAGCGAAGCACGGGGAGACGCTGCCAACGCCACCATCGCATTGCCGCGCGTGGCGCAGACCAACTCCACAATATAATCCAATACGGCGGGATCCACATAAATCTTCTCCACCGTTTTTTGCATCTCCACGATTTCTTCGGGAGTGGAAACAGGCTCCACAGTAGAAAGCGGATTGATTCCATGACGATCGCCAATAATTCGCGCCTCTTCTTCTACCGAAGGATAACCCATGGACATCTTCATCAAAAAACGGTCCAACTGCGCTTCGGGCAGAGGATAAGTACCTACATAACCCACTGGGTTCTGGGTTGCCACTACCATAAAGGGCTGAGGCAACGGATAGGTCACGCCATCCACCGTAACCTGACGCTCTTCCATCACTTCCAGCAACGCAGACTGGGTCTTGGGAGAGGTACGGTTGATCTCATCGGCGATGAGGATATTGGTCATGCAAACGCCGGGCTTAAACACAAACTCACCGGTCTTGGGGTCGGGAGCGGTAAAACCGGAAATATCGGTCGCCATAACATCGGGGGTAAACTGCACCCGCTTGGAAGAAAGACCGGTTGCCTTTGCCATGGCAGATGCGGCGGTGGTCTTCCCCACACCGGGAACGTCTTCAATCAAAATATGACCCTTAGACAGCAGGCAAACCAGCAACAACCGCAGTTGCTCTTCCTTACCCACAATGACCTTCTTCATCTCTTCTGTGATTTTTTGGCAGATCATTTGTTCTTTTTGAACACTTTGCAATTTCTCCATGAGAGTTCTCCTTCAATTTATAGAAATTTATATTTTTACAGTTATATATTATATAATATAATAAATTCCCTTGCAATCTATTTTTTAAAAATGTAATATAAATGTTACATTTTTCAGTCAATTTTACCAAAAAACAAATCCGGTTTTTGGTAATAAAAAATCTTTGTGCAACCTTTCCAATTGACAAATGACACTATTTCGATATAATAGTTAATTAGTTAACTAATTTATTTTCGAGAGGAGCCCTTTGATGAAATGTGATATACGAAACGCCCCGCCCTCCATGCTGATCAATGAAATTTCCAAATTACTCAGTGATCGGATGCGGCGGCGAACCGAAGCCATGGGAATGGCAGATGGTTGGCGGCGAGTGCTTTTTCACCTGGCACACAATGATCAGCTAACCCAGTTGGAACTGGCAAAACGCACCCATCTTTCCACCCCTGCAGTCAGCGTGACATTACAAAAAATGGAAAATGAAGGTTTGGTGGTACGCCGAAACGATCCTGCCGATCAGCGTGCCATTCTGGTTTCGCTGACGGAAAAAGGGCATGAGATGGATCGCAAAGTCATCGAAGCCATCCGCCAAAACGAGCATGAGATGATGTGTAATATCACTTCGGAAGAATTGGCTTTGGTACGCCCCATTTTAGAAAAAATGTATCAAAACCTTGCCGGAGAGGAGGGGCAAAATTGAAACTGATCAAATACTTAAAACCCTATTGGTTTTGGGCCGTTTTAACCCCGCTGACCATGATTGGAGAAGTAACCGCGGACCTCTGGCAACCCAAACTGATGGAAAAACTGGTCAATGAGGGCGTTTTGCGCGGCAATCAGCAATTATTGCTCTCGGTAGGCGCGCTGATGCTGCTGACCGTTGCCCTCGGCGGTCTTTCGGGCACCTCCTGCTCGGTTTTTGCCAGTCTTGCTTCCCAAAACTTTGCCTGCGACCTGCGCAAAGATGTTTTTAAACGCACCATGGGCTTTTCTTTTCAGCAGACCGATCAATTCACTACCGGCTCGCTGATCACCCGCATGACCAACGATATCACCCAAATGCAATTTTTTGTACAGCAATGCTTGCGGATGTTTGTGCGCAGCGGGATGATGTTTATCGGCGGTATCATTATGATGCTGACCCTCCATTCCCGTTTCGGATTGATCCTTTTGGCAGCGCTGCCCATTCAGTTAATGATTATGGCGTTGGTATTAAGAGCGGTCAATCCCCTTTATGCCAAGGTGCAGAAAAAACTGGATCATGTCAATAATGTGATGCAGGAAAATGTAAACGGTGCGCGGATGGTCAAGGCTTATGTGCAGGAAGAACGGGAAACCACCCGCTTCAATGCCGCCAACGATGATCTTACCAATACCAATTTGAAGGTTGCACTGATCGTAGCGCGGCTGTCTCCCCTGCTTTCTATTATTATGAACGTTTCCATTGTAGCATTGATCTATTTAGGTGGATTGGAGGTTATGGCAGGTGCCATGAAAGTGGGAACGATCATGGCGGCGATCACCTATAATACACAGGTTCTCCACTCTGTGATGATGGTCAGCATGATGTTTCAATCCATCGCACGTGGGCGAGCTTCTGCCAAGCGACTGCAGGAAGTGTTGGACACTTATCCCGTCATCGAAGGCGGCTCTTATGCTCCTGAGACCTTGGGTGAAATCGCGCTGGATCATATTTCCTTCCATTATCCCGGCTTTGAGGGGCGCCATGTACTCAACGACCTTTCCCTGACGGTTCACCCCGGCGAAAATCTCGCCATTCTGGGTGCCACCGGCAGCGGAAAATCCTCCCTGATCCATCTCATCACCCGCTTTTATGATGTAACCGAAGGGGAGATCCGCATCGGTGGGGTTCCCATCAAGGAATTTGATCTCACCGCCCTGCGGGATAAAATCGCAGTGGTTCTGCAAAAGAGCGAACTCTTTAGCGGAACCGTCAGCGAAAACATCCGTTGGGGAAAGCCCGATGCCACCGAAGAAGAGATCCGCCGCGCCGCAAAAATCGCCCAGGCGGCAGAGTTTATCGAGGGGATGCCCGATCAATATGATACGATCATCGCCGAGAAGGGCGCTTCCCTCTCCGGTGGACAGAAGCAGCGGCTTTCCATTGCTCGCGCTTTGGTGCGCAAGCCGGAACTGCTGATCTTTGACGACAGCACCTCCGCCTTGGATCTTGCCACTGAAGGACGGCTGCGTACCGCTATCCGCGCAGAACTGAAAGGGACTACCCTCATTACTGTTGCCCAGCGGATCGCCAGCGTAAAAGATTGCGATCGGATCGTGGTGCTGGAAGATGGCGGAATTGCTGCCATCGGCACCCATGAAGAACTCTTGAAAAACAGCCCTGTTTATCAAGACATCTATCAATCCCAAACCAAGGAAGGAGGGATGATTGATGGCTGAGCAAAGACCCTCTCCCGTTCAAAGCGCCATCCGCCCCGGGCGGCGAGGTCCCATTATGCAGGTAGAGAAACCCAAAGATATGATGGGTACCCTTAAGCGCCTCATCGGCTACATCGGCAAGGATTGGAAAAACTTTCTGCTCTTGCTGTTAGTGACCCTTTCCATTACCGGCGCCAATCTTTTGGCGCCCGCACTTCAGCAAAAGGCCATTGATGCCATTGAAGTAAGCCTCACTGGCAAGTTGTTGATGATGTTGGGACTGATGCTGGTCACCTATCTCTTTCAGGCGGCGCTGACCTATTTGCAGGCAGTAGCCTCCGCCCGCCTTTCCCAAGGAACCGTACGCATTATGCGTAAAGACCTCTTTGCCCGCCTGGTGCGGCTGCCCATCCGCTATACCGACACCCATAACCACGGCGATATTATGAGCCGCATGACCAACGATGTGGAAAACATCTCGGTTTCCATCAGCAGTTCCATCGCCTCTCTTTGTTCCAGTGTATTGATGGTCGTGGGGTGCTTTATCATTATGATCGGCTATTCCCCCTTGCTGGCGCTGGTCAGCACCACCACCATTTTACTGACGCTTTTGGTCTCCACCTTGATCACCAAGTTTATGCGGCGGTTCTTTGTGCGCCAGCAGCGGATCTTGGGCGAGGTCAACGGTCAGGTGGAAGAGATGGTGGCAGGGTACCGTACCGTTGTTGCCTATAATCGTCAAAATCAAGCGGTAGCAGATTTCAACGCCACCAGCGATCGGCTGAAAAAAACCGCCATCTATGCCAATGCCATCGGCGGATTTATGGGACCGGTAATGAACTTTATTTCCAATGTCGGCTTTTTGCTGATCACCATTGTGGGCGGTTATCTTGCCAGCTTACCTGCCGATCATCTGCTCTTTATCTCGGTAGGTACCATTCAGGCGTTTATTCTTTATTCCAAGCAGTTTTCCCGCCCCATCAATGAGATCGCCAACCAATATGCCGCCATCCAAACGGCTATTGCCGGCGCAGAGCGGATCTTCGACGTTATGGACAGCGAAACCGAGCACGACGACGGCGATCCCGCCTTTCAGACGGAGCAGATCCAAGGGGCTCTTTCTTTTCGGAATGTAGACTTTTCCTATGTTCCCGGCAAGCAGGTCTTAAAAGACTTCAATCTGGAAGTCGGCGCCGGTCAAAAGGTCGCTATTGTTGGTGCCACCGGCAGCGGGAAGACCACAGTGGTCAACCTGCTGACCCGTTTTTATGATATTGACGACGGACAGATCACCGTAGACGGCACCGACCTTTCCGTCATCGCCCGCAGCAAACTGCGCAAAGGTCTTGCCATCGTTTTGCAGGATACGGTGCTCTTTTCCGATACCATCGCCCGTAATATCAGTTACAGCAAGCCCGACGCCACCATGGAAGAAATCGAAGCCGCCGCCCAAATGGCAGGTGCCGATCGGTTTATCAAGCGATTAGAAAAGGGCTATGATACCATGCTGACCGAAGGCGGCGCGAACCTTTCTCAAGGACAGCGGCAGTTGCTGAATATCGCCCGCGCTGTTTTGGCAGATCCGCGGATCCTGATTTTGGATGAAGCCACCTCTTCAGTAGATACCCGCACGGAGGCGCGGATCCAAAAAGCCATGGTCGCACTGATGAAGAATCGCACCAGCCTTATTATCGCCCACCGTCTTTCCACCATCCGCGATGCGGATAAGATTGTGGTCATCGACCACGGACAAGTGGTCGAGGAAGGCAACCACGACGAACTGCTGGCTCAAAAGGGAACCTACTATAATCTCTATCAGTCCCAATTTGCAGGCATTGCAACATAATAAAAACCACCGAGTTAAAAAACTCGGTGGTTTTCTTTTTGGAAACTCAGAACATTACAGACGGGGTGATGGGTGAAGCATATAATTCCACCAAAACGCCATCCATACGTACGCCGGTAATATACTGCAACAAGCGGGTAGCATCTGCGGAGTTTAGTTCAGATTCTTCTTCATAACTCTCTGCCACATTAGCAGCACACAAATTTATTTCCACATTCTCCGGCAAATTCCCGGAAAGTTTCTGCAGCAAAACGATGACATCTAAAAGATCTACATTTCCATCAACATTTACATCCCCGGGAGTAAAGTTTATTGCGCTGGTCAAATCCTCATCGGTGGCAGAAAGCGCAAAGGTGGAGAAGCGGTCCACCTCAAAAGTGACGGTATTAGGATCATCATCCAGATCCGCCAAGGTCACCACTTCGCCATGGTGCACATGCAATACCTGATAATGCTTATGACCCCGATATTCCTCGGGGATCTCCATGGTGATGCGGAACTTGCCGGTGGCTTCGGTGTCCTTATGAACACTGGTCACCTCCTGCTTCTTGCCGTCTACCGTTTTGGTCATGGTGATCTCATAATATTCCTTGATCTCACCTTTCCCTGCGGCATCCCGCATATTATGATGGATGAAGTCTTTCTCATTACGAACTCCATCAGCACTCTCACCGAAATCTTCATATTTCTCCACATTAAGATTAAAGGTGACCGTATCCTCATTAACAAGTTCATCGCCGGAGATGACCAAGCCGCCTTGTTCTACCGTCACCGTTTCATCATTGGTGGTATAGGCGGTATTGGCAAGCCATTCGCTATAGCGATTGAGGCGATCCACATAGTCTTTGGAAAGCTGCTTCTTTTCCTTTTCGGAGAGTCCGTCGTAGAACCGCTTTTCCTCTGCGATGCGGTCCTTATGCTGATAAGCATCCTCCCGGCTTTCACATTCGGGCACCTCATTACGGAACCGCTCTTCCCGATTTTTAATTTTATCGGTTTTATAAACGGTAATATCGGTCTCGCCATAAACTTTGCCCGCGCGAACCGCAACGACCGCATAACCCATACCGTCACTCTCGGTGGTGGCGGTAATGAAATACAGACCGTCTTTCACATTGGTAAAGGCATATTTCCCGTTCTTTTTGGTGGTGACTTTTGCCACTTCATGGCGAAAAATGTTGCGGAGCACCACCTCGCTGGTATTATTCTCTCCTTGAGCGGTCACCTTGCCGGAAATGCTTGCCAAATGGTCGTTCTCTTCATAGAGAACAATGGTTTCTGCCTGGTATTCCTGTGCAGCAATCAATTCAATATAAGCATAGCCGGTCAAAGTGTGATTCCGGTCATAGCCGTGTTTTTTGTCGGGGCGCAGTTCACTAACCTCGGCAACAACCGTATAGTTCCCTAAGGGCAGATTTTTAAAACGATACTTTCCATCGCTGTCGCTCTTGGTCTGCGCGATCGCAATGCCCTCTTCGTTATAGAGGGTCACCTGCACCCAATTGCGGCGATGGTGCTCAAATTTACGATCTTCCACCTCCACATAGCCCCAAAGAGTGGCGGTGTTGGTCTCAACGGTCAATTCGATTTCGCTCATATTGCCATTGAATACCGTAACCTCTTGGGTCACACTACCGGTATCGGTCTCTGCTTTCAGAATATATGTACCATTGGGTACATTCTCCAAAGTGAAGTCGCCATTTTCCGCAACTACCGAGTCAATAACATTTCCATCCTCATCGGTCAAGGTCACGGTAGCAGGAGCGGCAGAAACCGAGCCGCTGACCGACCAGCCTTGCTTGAGGGTATAATCTGTGTCGCCGGCAACAAACACATCAAAGGCATTCATCCGCTTTACGCTGACCGCACCGGTGGCAGTATTGCCGGTGGCATCGGTCACCTTAATGGTATAAGCACCCACCACGGCATAGGTAAACGCATAAGCA
>JAZNGR010000225.1:0-2318 GCA_045576575.1 Eubacteriales bacterium | reverse complement strand
ACTCCCTGCCGTATCGGTACCAAGAGAATGCTGGAGTATCTGAACAAGATCACCTCCGGTAAGGCTACCATGAAGGATCTGGATGAGTTGGAAGAGCTCTGCTATTACATCAAGGCCAACTCTTTGTGCGGTCTGGGTCAGACTGCTCCCAACCCCGTTCTTTCTACTCTGCGTTACTTCAGAGATGAATATGAAGCTCATATTCTTGAGAAGCGTTGTCCTGCGGGCGTTTGTAAGGATCTGATGCGTTATGAGATCACCGAGGATTGTAAGGGTTGTACCCTTTGCGCACGCAACTGCCCTGTTAACGCGATCACCGGAACTGTTAAGAATATGCATGTCATCGATCAGGATAAGTGCATCAAGTGCGGTGTTTGTATGAGCAAGTGTAAGTTCAATGCAATTGTCAAGAAGTAATAGAGAGGAGAAGAAGAATGATTAATTTAAAGATCAACGGCACTCCCATCAGCGTTCCTGCGGGTACGACTGTTCTGGAGGCTGCCAGACAAATGAATATTGATGTTCCCACTCTGTGCTACTTGAAGGAGATCAACGCCATCGGTGCATGCCGTATCTGCGTTGTTGAAAACAGAGTGAACGGCGTTGGCCGTTTGGTTGCTGCTTGCGTTTTCCCTGTCGCTGAGGGTATGGAAATCTATACTCATAGCCCCATGGTGCTGAAGGCAAGAAAGCAGACGTTGGAACTGATCCTTTCCAACCATGAAAAGAAGTGTCTGTCCTGTGTTCGCTCCGGTGATTGCGAACTGCAACGTCTTTGCGCTGAGTATGGTGTTGATAAGGAAGATGCTTATGATGGCGATGTAAACTTCTATGAAGAAGATGCTACCGCTGTTCATATGGTTCGTAACAACAATAAGTGTATCCTTTGCCGTCGTTGCGTTGCTGTCTGCGATAAGTTGCAGGGTGTATCGGTTATCGGTGCAAATGAAAGAGGCTTTGCTACCCACATCGGCTCTGCTTTTGATGATGGTCTTGGCCTGACCTCTTGCGTATCTTGCGGTCAGTGTATCGTTGCTTGCCCCACCGGTGCTCTTCATGAGAAGGATGACACTGATAAGATCTGGGAAGCCATTGCTGATCCCACCAAGCATGTTGTGGTTCAGGTTGCTCCCTCCATCCGCGTAACCCTGGGTGAAGCCTTCGGTATGCCCATCGGTTCCAATGTGGAAGGGAAGATGGTTACTGCTTTGAAGCAGTTGGGCTTTGATAAGGTGTTTGATACCAATCTGACCGCTGACCTTACCATTATGGAGGAATCTAACGAGTTGATCGAGCGTGTTCAGAAAGGCGGCGCTCTGCCCATGATCACCTCTTGCTCTCCTGGTTGGATCAAGTTCTGTGAGCATTATTTCCCCGATATGATCCCCAACCTCTCTTCCTGTAAGTCTCCCCAGCAGATGTTTGGTGCTATTGTGAAGACCTACTATGCCGAGAAGAATAACATTGATCCCAAGGACATTGTCAGCGTATCTGTTATGCCCTGTACTGCGAAGAAATTCGAAGTTGGTCGTGACGATCAAGATGCTGCAGGTGTACCCGATGTTGATATCGCTATCACTACCCGTGAGCTGGCCAGAATGATTAAGAGAGCTGGTCTGTTCTTCGATAAGCTGGAGGACAGCGAGTTTGATAATCCGTTGGGTGTTGGTTCCGGCGCGGGCTTGATCTTCGGCGCTACCGGCGGTGTTATGGAAGCTGCTCTGCGTACTGCAGTTGAGAAGCTGACCGGCGAGCAGCTGGGCAAGCTGGAGTTCTCCGAGGTTCGCGGTACTGCCGGCATCAAGGAGGCTGCCTATAAGGTCGGCGATCTGGAAGTGAAGGTTGCTGTTTGCTCCGGTTTGGCTAATGCTAAGGAACTGCTTAAGAAGGTTCAGTCCGGTGAAGCCGACTATACCTTCATTGAGATCATGGCTTGCCCCGGCGGTTGTGTCAACGGTGGCGGTCAGCCCTATCAGCCTGCTTCTGTTCGCAACTTCGAGGATCTGCGTGCTCTGCGTGCAAAGGCTCTTTATGATACCGATGCTGCTATGACCTTGAGAAAGTCTCATGAGAACCCTGTTGTGAAGGAACTCTATGATAATTATCTGGAGCGTCCCGGCAGCCATAAGGCTCATAAGATCCTGCATACCACTTATGTAGCGAGAAATCGTTTCGGCGATCAGTAAAAAACATAAAAAGCGACCCAATCGGGTCGCTTTTTTAAATATTTACATATTTTTAAAGAAATAGTAGTTCACAAAACCAAAATCATGTTGTATAATATATTTATTGTATTTCTATTACACGGAGGTATTCCC
>JAZNGR010000224.1:0-2355 GCA_045576575.1 Eubacteriales bacterium | reverse complement strand
AAAGCACCAAGCAGGGCGGCCAAGGGCTTACCCCAGCGCTTACCGTCTTTTCCGGGACGCTCAAAGTATTCCTGGAAAGTCAGATAGACATCCTCAAATTTTGCGCCGGTCGCGATCAACTTGGAAACCGATTCCACCACCGCGAGATAAGCGCCGTGATAGGGGCTCTTCTCGGTCACAAAGGGATTATAGCCCCAAGCCATCAAAGAGCAATCGTCGGTATGCTTCTCTTCCATGGAGATCAGCTGAACCATCGCCTGAACGGGAGTCTGCTGATACTTTCCGCCGAAGGGCATCAAAACACCGCCGGCGCCGATGGTAGAGTCAAAGCGCTCAGAAAGACCGCGCTTGGAGCAAACATTCAGATCGTCTGCCAATTTCTTCATCTCATCGGCAAACTTCTCCCCTACTTCCTTTTTATAACATTCGGGCTTGGCAGGGGTGATATCAATATGCTTTTCAGCACCGTTGGAATTCAGGAATTCGCGACTGATATCCACAATTACATTGCCGTTCCAGGTCATCACCAGGCGCGGATCTGCCTGAACGGTTGCAACAATGGTAGCCTCCAGATTTTCACTGTCGGCAAGTTCCATAAAACGAGCGGCATCCTTGGGCTCTACCACCACAGCCATACGCTCCTGAGATTCGCTGATGGCCAATTCGGTACCGTCAAGACCGTCGTATTTCTTAGGAACGGCATTCAGATCAATTTTCAGACCGTCTGCCAATTCACCGATGGCCACCGAAACACCGCCGGCGCCAAAGTCGTTACACCGCTTGATCATACGGCAGGCTTCTTTATTACGGAACAGCCGCTGTAATTTACGCTCTTCGGGTGCATTTCCCTTCTGCACCCCAGCGCCGCAGGTCTCCAAGGATTGGAGAGTATGGGACTTAGAGGATCCGGTAGCACCGCCGCAGCCATCACGACCGGTTCTGCCGCCCAGCAGGATCACAACATCACCGGGAGCGGGACACTCACGGCGAACATTCTCCGCAGGAGCCGCGCCAACTACCGCGCCGATCTCCATTCTCTTGGCTGCATAACCATCATGATATAATTCATCCACAATACCGGTAGCCAAACCGATCTGATTACCATAAGAGGAATAGCCTGCCGCCGCAGTAGTCACGATCTTACGCTGGGGCAGCTTGCCCTCCATGGTCTCTTTCACCGGCTTCAGAGGATCTGCCGCGCCGGTTACGCGCATGGCGCCGTAAACATAAGATCTTCCGGAAAGGGGATCGCGGATCGCGCCGCCGATACAGGTTGCGGCACCGCCGAAGGGCTCGATCTCGGTAGGATGGTTATGAGTCTCATTCTTAAAGAGAAGCAGCCAGGGCTCCTTCTTTCCATCGGCCTCTACCTCGATCTTTACGGTACAGGCGTTGATCTCCTCGGATTCATCCAATTTATCCAGTTTGCCGATCTTCTTTAAATATTTAGCGGCAAGGGTACCGATATCCATCAGGTTGATGGGCTTGGTTCTGCCTAATTCTGCGCGGGTTGCAAGATAATCCTCATAGGCCTTTTGAAGCAGATCGTCTTCAAAGGTCACATTATCAATGGTTGTAAGGAAGGTGGTATGGCGGCAATGATCCGACCAATAGGTATCGATCATCCGAATTTCCGTAATGGTAGGATCTCTTTCCTCTTTTTGGAAATAAGCCTGGCAGAAAGCAATATCATCACAATCCATCGCCAAGCCGTAATTCTTTACAAAATCAGCCAAGCCCTCACGATCCAACGCCAAAAAGCCATTCAGGGTCTCTACTGTTTCGGGAATTTCATATTCAGTAGCCAAAGTTTCGGGCTTCTCCAGGGAAGCCTCGCGGGATTCCACCGGGTTGATCACGCTCTTTTTGATAGCAATGATCTCTTCCTCTGTCAAATCACCGTAAAGTAAATATACTTTCGCCGTTTTAACGGTAGGACGCTCGCCCTGAGAGATGATCTGAATACATTGAGCGGCAGAATCGGCCCGCTGATCAAACTGACCGGGCAGAGGCTCTACTGCAAACACAACTGCATTCTCCGCATCCAGCTCATCGGACACCAGGTCCAACTGGGGCTCGGAGAAAACCGTACCCACTGCATAATCAAACAGCTCTTTTTCAATGTTTTCAACATCATAACGGTTAATGACGCGAACCCTTTCCAGGGTTTTGATCTGCAGGATATGACGAACCTCCTGCCGCAGATCCCTTGCCTCATTGGCAAGCTCTGCTTTTTTCTCAACAAATATACGATAAACCATTTTGTTTTACTCTTCCTTTCCTGCCATCAGGGCACGCTTGCCAATATCATGGCGATAAAAGGCATTTTCAAAATGCACGCTCTTTACTTTCTCA
>JAZNGR010000223.1:0-3199 GCA_045576575.1 Eubacteriales bacterium | reverse complement strand
AATACCACGTTCCTGCTCTTGCTCCATCCAGTCCATGGTGGCATCACCATCATGGGTCTCACCGATCTTATGGCTTCTGCCGGTGTAAAAGAGGATACGCTCGGTAGTGGTCGTTTTACCGGCATCAATGTGAGCCATGATACCGATATTACGATACTTATCAAGTGTGAATTCTCTAGGCATAAGTTCTCCTTCCTAACGCTGCGATTACCATCTGTAATGGGCAAATGCTCTGTTGGCCTCTGCCATCTTATGAGTATCGTCGCGCTTCTTAACAGCGCCGCCGGTCTCGTTCATGGCATCCATGATCTCGCCTGCCAAACGCTCGCACATATACTTCTCATTTCTCTTTCTGGAGTACTCAGTCAGCCAACGCAGACCCAGGGTCTGACGGCGCTCGGGACGTACTTCCATAGGAACCTGGTAGTTTGCACCACCTACACGGCGCGCCTTAACTTCCAGTTTGGGCATAATGTTTTCCATAGCCTCGGTAAAAGCCTCAACGGGCTCCTTACCGGTCTTTTCTTTTACGATATCGAATGCATCGTAAACAATTTTCTGGGCAACACCCTTCTTACCGTCATACATGATATTGTTGATCAACTTTGCAACAACAACACTACCGTATACGGGATCGGGCAATACCTCTCTCTTGGGGACAAAGCCTCTTCTGGGCATGTTCTTCCCTCCTTCATAATTATGATATCATTGGTACTCGAAGAGTCTCATTTGCTCTCCGTCCAGCCGTTTTAAGAAACTTTATCCAATTTATATAAAAAACTGATAAAGTTTATAAAATCAACTGAAATTTCAACAGGCAGTACCTTATTTCTTGCCTGCTTTTGCTTTCTTCGCGCCATACTTGGAGCGAGCCTGATTACGGTTGGCAACACCCTGGGTATCCAAAGTACCACGGATAATATGGTAACGAACACCGGGGAGGTCCTTAACACGTCCGCCGCGGATCAAAACCACGCTATGCTCTTGCAGGTTATGACCGATGCCGGGGATGTAGGAAGTAACCTCAACGCCATTGGTCAGACGTACTCTTGCAATCTTACGCAGCGCAGAGTTCGGCTTCTTGGGGGTAGCGGTCTTTACAGCAGTGCAAACGCCACGTTTCTGAGGGCTGGAGGTATTGGTAGGCTGATTCTTCAGCGAATTGAAACCTCTGTTCAGAGCGGGAGCGGTGGACTTCTTAACGGTAACCTCTCTTCCCTTACGAACCAACTGGTTAAAGGTAGGCATGAAAACAACTCCTTTCTTCATTATTCTTTATTAAAATCCCCAAATATGGGGCTTTTAACCAAAAAATCTTCAGGCACCATCGAGGTTTTCGGCATTTTTCCATAATTGGGCAACACAAAAAACGCCCGAGCGGGACCAACATAAATGATACCACACGGGCGTTTAATTTGTCAAGAAATTTTTTCAGGTTTTATACGCCTTTTCAACCGACGACCTCTTCGGCGGGAGCTTCCGCTTCCCCTTCGGTCTCGATCTCGATATTGCGATAAACCTGCATACCGGTACCGGCAGGAACCAGACGACCGATAATTACATTTTCTTTCAAGCCGACCAAGGGATCAATCTTACCGCGAATCGCAGCATCGGTCAATACCTTGGTGGTCTCCTGGAAGGAGGCGGCAGAGAGGAAACTATCGGTTGCCAAGGATGCCTTGGTGATACCCAACAGAACGGGAGAAGCAACGATCAGCTGAACACCTTCCTCGCCGGCATCAATCCGTGCCTGCAATTCTTTATTCCGATCTTCCACATCATAGCGGTCCACCAGAGTACCCAGCAGCATATCGGGCTGAGGATTCTCTTCAATGCGAACCTTGCGGATCATCTGACGAACGATGACTTCGATATGCTTATCGTTGATATCAACACCCTGCAGGCGGTATACGTTCTGAACTTCCTTGATCAGGTAGTCCTGAGCGGCAATATCGCCCAGCAGACGCAAAACGTCATGAGGATTGATCACACCATCGGTGATGATCTGACCCTTTTCTACGCGGGTACCCTGCAGGTTCTCGCGGAACTTCAGACCGAAGGGAATGCTGATATGCTTCTCTTCCCCATCATCGGTGGTGATGATCACAGGCGTGCAGTTATCCTTAGCATCCCGCTCGCTGAGATCCTTAGTGATAATACCGGTCTCTTCTGCCAGCACAGCGGTCTTCTTGGGACGGCGGGCTTCAAACAGTTCCTCAACACGAGGCAGACCCTGAGTAATATCTCCACCGGATGCAACGCCGCCGGTATGGAAGGTTCTCATGGTCAACTGCGTACCGGGCTCACCGATAGACTGTGCGGAAATGATACCGACAGCTTCACCCACATTGACGGGATGGCCGTTTGCCAAGTTTGCACCATAGCAGATGGCGCAAACACCATGATGGGAGCGGCAGGTCAGAGCAGAACGGATCTCTACCCGCTCAATGCCCAGCGCCTCGATGCGATCCACATCGGCATCGTTCATCAGGCGATCATTGGGGACAACCACTTCGCCGGTCTTCTCATCCACAATGGGATTCACCAGATAACGACCGATCAAACGATCACGCAGTTTCTCAATAACGGTATCACCCTCAGCGATCTTGGAAACCATGATACCCTCGGTGGTACCGCAATCAGCTTCACGAATAATAACATCCTGCGCAACGTCGACCAAACGACGGGTCAGATAACCGGAGTCTGCCGTACGCAGAGCGGTATCTGCCATACCCTTACGGGCACCTCTGGAAGAAATGAAGTATTCCAATACATTCAGACCTTCACGGAAGTTGGCTCGGATGGGGATCTCAATGGCTTTACCGGAGGTATTGGCCATCAAGCCACGCATACCTGCCAGCTGACGAATCTGGTTCATGCTACCACGCGCACCGGAGTTTGCCATCATATAGATGGGGTTAAACTCATCCAGATAGTTCTTCAGCTCATCGGTAACCAACTTGGTGGTTTCATCCCAAGTGCTGATAACCAACTGATAGCGCTCGTCCTCGGAAAGAAGACCTCTGCGATAGCTATTGGTGATCTTGGTGATCTTCTGCTCAGCTTCTTCGATCAACTCATACTTCTTGGGAGGTACGGTCATATCGCTGGCTGCAACGGTAATGGAGCCGCGAGTAGAATACTTAAAGCCTTGGTTCTTCACCATATCCAAGTCGGAGGCCAAGCGGTCTTAGGAAGA
>JAZNGR010000222.1:0-7608 GCA_045576575.1 Eubacteriales bacterium | reverse complement strand
AGATCGGCATCCTGCAGAGCCTGGCGAACCGGGCCCATCGTACCTTCCACCAGATCGGCGGTCAGTTCGTTGAACTTGGCACGGGTGAGGGTCATATCCAGATGGAGAGGACCGGCAGGGCCGCCGCTGATAAAGGGCAGGTTGATATTGGTGGACATTCCGCTGGAAAGCTCGATCTTGGCCTTCTCGGCGGCTTCCTTCAGGCGCTGATTGGCCATGTTGTCTGCCTTCAGGTCAATGCCGTTGGCAGCCTTGAAATCGGCCGCCATCCAATCAATGATGCGCTGATCGAAATCATCGCCGCCCAAGCGGTTATTACCGGCGGTTGCCAATACTTCGCAAACACCGTCGCCGATCTCCAGAATGGAAACATCGAAGGTACCGCCGCCCAGGTCATAGACCATGATTTTCTGGTCGCCCTCTTTATCCACGCCGTATGCCAAAGCAGCTGCGGTAGGCTCATTGATGATACGCTTTACATCCAAACCTGCGATGCGACCGGCATCCTTGGTTGCCTGACGCTGAGAATCGCTGAAATAAGCGGGAACGGTAATAACCGCCTCAGTAACCGGCTCACCCAAAAAGGCTTCTGCATCTGCCTTCAGTTTCATCAGAGTGAAAGCAGAGATCTCTTCGGGAGAATAATCCTTGCCGTCGATATTGATGCGGCGGGCAGAGCCCATATCACGCTTAATGGATGCGATGGTACGGTCGGGGTTGGTGACTGCCTGACGCTTCGCAGGCTGACCCACCATTCTCTCGCCGGTCTTACTGAATGCCACTACAGAGGGGGTGGTTCTTGCACCTTCGCTATTGGTAATAACAGTAGGCTCGCCGCCTTCCATAACAGCAACACAACTATTGGTCGTACCCAAGTCAATTCCGATAATCTTACTCATAATCTTTTCTCTCCTTTACTTAGTTGGCAGTCTTTACAACTGCGGGTCGAATAACAATTTCTTCTTTATATACATAGCCCCGCTGGAATACTTCCACGATTTCGTCTTCGCCCAGTTCGGGATCTTCTATGTGCATAATGGCTTCATGGCGATTGGGGTCGAATTTCTCGCCCGCTTCACCAATGGGGCAAACGCCGATGCCCTTGAGGGAATCCAGCAACTGGCGCAGCGTCATCTCCACACCGTTCTTCATGCCGCCCTCTTCTTCTCCGGCGGCGGCAAGGGCTCGCTCTAGGTTATCAATGGCGGGCAGGATGGCGGTAATGGCTTTGGCAACACCGTCGCCCACCAAGCGATCCCGCTCCTTTGCGGTACGCTTCCGATAGTTATCATACTCCGCATAGAGTCTTAAATACTGATCGTGCTCCGCGTTGAACTTCTCTTCCCATTCATTTTTCTTCTTTTTCTTTTTAGGGGTTTCTGCTTGAACCTCTTCTTCGGGGGTTGGAGTGGTTTTATTTTCTTCCATTATTCTCTATCCTTTAAATATTGTTCGATACATTTAGCAAAATACTCCACCTGAGAAGCATTTGCACCATAGTCCATACGCTTAGGACCTAAAAGGCTGATGGCACCGAAGCCGGATTTACTGCCGTATTTACGGACGATCAAGCCCATATCGCTGAAATTGATGCCTGCGATCTCGCTGCCGATGGAAATGGAAAGGTCCTCACCGCCCTGATTGCTCAGAAGAGTTCGGATCTCATCCTCACGGCTTAAGAAGTTCATAACATTCTGAACCTTATGGACTTCATAAAACTCCGGATGGGATAAAAGATTACTCTGCCCCGACACAAAGACCTTGGGATTGCGGATGGAATTCACCATATTCTTGACTACACCCGCCACAAAATTCCAATTTTGATGCAACGCAGAAAGGCGACTTTCCAGCGCTTCAAAATCCTCATCGGTCAGGCGGGAGAAGGTTACATCCCCCAAGAAACTATTGAGCACCTCGGAAAGATCGGCGATATCCTCATCGCTTGCCAAAAAGTAAAAGCGGCAAAAACTATTCTTCACGGTACCGCTACGGGTGATTGCCACCAAATTCAAGCAATTATCCGCCGTTTTGACCAATTCCACTTTGATGATGCGATCTTCATCGGAATGAGCCATTACCGCCGCGGCGGTATAGCCGGTGATCTCCGAGAACCGAGAAAGAGCATGCTTTAAAAACTCATCCACATTGCCGGTCGGATCTTCAATAGCCTCATCAATGATGGCTGCCCGCTCCACCGGAAGAATCGCCGCTTGCAACAGATGATCCACATAATAGCGATAACCTTTTTCGGTGGGCACTCTGCCGGCGCTGGTATGGGGCTGTTCTAAATATCCTCGGCTTTCCAACTCCGCAAGGTCATTGCGGACGGTGGCAGAGGAAACGGTTAGTTTCGCCCATTCCAGGATCAGCTTGGAGGAAACCGGTTCGCCGGTATCCACATACGCTTCCACAGCGGCTTTCAGAATGACATTCAGCCGTTCTTTCATCCTTTTACCTATCCTTTCAAGTTTTAGCACTCGCGCCTCTCGAGTGCTAACAATGATACTTTACCACTATTTTTGCCCGTTGTCAACACCTGAATATGAAAAAATTATGAATATTTGCTTGACAATTTATAAATGTTGCTTATATAATAAATTTATAATATATTAATAATAATATAAGGGAGGTGTCACCATGGCAGAATTCAAATACGAAATCACCGAGCATTACGGCGATCTTCCGCAAAACGCCAACGGTTGGGCAAAGCAGCTCAACAAGATCAGCTGGATGGAGCGGCCCGCAAAGTACGATCTGAGAGAATGGTCTCCGGATGGTACCAAGATGAACAAAGGCGTTTCTTTCACCGATGAAGAACTGAAGGCACTGAGAGACCTTTTGAACACCTTGAATTTAGACTAAAGTAGAACGAGAAAGAGATGCTGTTTTATTCAGCATCTCTTTCCTTTTATATATAATGAAAGAAAAAGCCGAACCATTCAGGTTCGTCTCTTTTTCTTATTTGTTTTCTTCGGGTTCGGGATTGTATTCCTCATACACATCCACAACCTTATCGCCCCAATCACCGTCCAGATCATTGGAATAATAAGCGATCAGATAGCGTAGATACATATATCTACTTCCGGCGCGAACAGGATTTTTGGGATCATCATAGGTCAACTTGATGCTACCGTTATCCAAGCGGCGGTTAAATTCTGCATACAGCAGTTTTGCCAGATCTTTATAAGCGGAGGTGCTGGTCTTCTTATCGGCGGCTTGGAATTCCACCAAATTGGAACGGTTGCCATACAGCACATCCAATTGCTTGACCAATGCCACAACATCCTTCTTCGCGCTTTCTTTCAAAGCAGAAGCGCAATAGAGATGCATATCTTCGCCCAGGTTATAAACCATGGTGCCCACCTCTAAATAGGCATCCATATAAGCGGCATATTTAATGTAATCGGTATTATACTTATCGGTGAGGCTACCCAGCACATCGGAATACTCGGAGAGAACCAAGAATGCTACAAAGCTGGCATCGGCATCATTGGTGATACCGCGCTGCTTGGCGATGGCTCTTGCGATCTGCATGGGAATGATAACCTCAGGATAATCGGGGTTGACCAATACCTCACTGGTCAGCGGGCAATAGATACTGCCAATGCCCATGGCGGTATACATAGGCGCCGCCATCAATTCTTTTACCGTTACATCATTGCCTTCCAAGAACTTATAATCCTCGGAAGCCAGATCAAACATATGATCTACTGCCTCACCGATCTCGGCGATGGAACTACCGGTAGAAGCATAGCGGGAATGGCCTGCAGTAGTATAGAAGATATTCTCTCTGCCCTCGACAGCCACGTTATTGACTTGGTCGATGTAATAAATCATACCGGTATCCAAACGGGACTCGGTGAAATAATTGGGCTTATAGTCTTCCAAATAGGTCTTATACAGCATCGGACGATTGGTGGTCACACCGTAGCACAGCGCGAACAGCAGGTAACCGAATCCAAAAACGGCAACCAGCACATAGCCGAACTGCACCCAAAAGCCCGCGATCTTCACACCCTCTTTTTCTTTGATGGTCTTGAAGATCAGGAATCCTGCATAAGCAAGGATACCAACCAACACCACAATTGCCAAAATCTCCATCAAGGAGATGGTCAGCATGCCGGAAACGGCAGTCAGACCGTTACGCAAGCCGGCAGAAATACTGGTGCTCAAGGCTTCACTGATGTCGGGAGAGATCAAAGCCAAAAGATGGAAGATCAATCCAACCAGACCCAATCCGGCAAAGCACCATTTAATAATGGAGAACACCGTATTGTTCATCAGGATCATTTTCAATTTTTCTTTTTTGGTATAAGAGGGTTTCAGGTAAGCCAGATCCGAAGCATCAAATACCAATCCTTCGTCAAACTCCGCCAGATCCTCCAGAGTAAACTCATCCGCCAAAGCTTCCAATTCTTCCAATCGCAAGCCTTCTTGCTGTTCGTCCATTTCTTCCAGCAAGAGTTCTTGCTTTTCCATCTCAGCCATAAGCGACCTCCTCATCCGAGTATTGTATATATACACAGATATATATTACTATAAAAGATACAAAATTTCAAGTACCTAAATCGAAATTTTCCACTTTTTTAATTGAGGTTTCGATTATCCCCCCGCCAATCACAAAATCTTTGCAATAAAACACCGCGCTCTGCCCCGGAGCCGGCGCCATTTTCGGGGTTTCAAAAGTCAAAATGCCACGCCTATTCTCTTGCAACTCCAAGCGAGCGGGCGCATCTTTATCCCGAGAACGAACCTTAACGGTCAGCCCCTCTTGAGGCAACGGGCAATGCAGGATCAAATCCCTTAAATAAACGGTGGTTTTCTCCGCCGCTTCCTTGGGTCCCAACGTCACCGTATTGCAAGCGGGGTCCAGCGCGGTCACATAAAGGCGCTGTTCGGAAGAGACCCCCAAGCCCCGCCGCTGACCTACAGTATAATGATAGATCCCCTCATGGCGACCCAAAATCTTTCCTGCCTCATCAATGATATCTCCCGGCGCCGCAGGGGAGCCGGTATATTCTTCGATAAAATCGCCATGAGAACGGTCTTCTTCCAAAAAGCAGATATCCAAAGAATCCTTTTTTACCGCTGCAGAAAGCCCTTTTTCAGCCGCAATGCGGCGAATGGCATCTTTTCCTTGGTCCGTACCCAAAGGCAGCAAAAGACGAGAACGGCAGGATTCATCCAAGCCATAGAGCATATAACTTTGATCCTTGGCTTGACCGGGGATTCGTTTAATTAAATGCAAGGCTCCCTGCCGCTCCACCGAGGCATAATGCCCGGTGGCGATCAGGGGGCAACCCAACGCATCCGCCGCCTCCAAAAGGGCGCGAAACTTCACAGCGGGGTTGCATAAAATGCAGGGGTTCGGAGTCTCGCCGCGCTTATAATAGGCAGCAAAAGGACGCATAACCTTTTCCTCAAAAAGAGCGGTCATATCCTTAAGATAGAACGGGATTCCCAGTTCTTCCGCTGCTTTACGAGCAGCATCTTCCTCCTGCCCGATCCGATGCATCCGCAGAAACACGCCCACCGGTGCATAGCCCGCTTCTCGCAACAAAGCGGCAGCAACGGCACTGTCTACCCCCCCGCTCAGACCCAATGCGACTTGGATCATTCGCTGACCTCAAATAAGACACCTAAGGTGCCGGGGCCGCAATGGCTGGTAACAACGCACCCAGCCATAGTCTCAAAAATTTCATCAAATAAACCGGAGTCTTTGACCACCGACTTCACCTTTTCCACTGTTGCGGCATCGGTTTTGGTATAGGTGACAAAGCAACGGTTCTTTACGATCTTATCGGCATTCTGATTCAGCATTGCCTTCGCATACTGCACCATAACGCCCTCAATATTACCGCGATACTTCTCTCCCGCGCCCATCTTGCCCTCGGCAACAAAGATACGGGGATGCAACTTCAGCATGGTGGCGCCCAAAGCCGCCACCGAAGAACAGCGACCGCCCATCTTCAGATAATCCAACTGGTCTACCACAAAGCTGGCACGAACCAACGGAACTCTCTTCAGGATCTCATCATAGATCTCGGCAGCAGACTTCCCTGCTTCCGCCAGATCATAAGCATCCAGCATTAAAAGACCGGTACCGGTGGAGAGATTAGCGCTGTCCACCACATAGACCTTGCCCTCGCCCTCCACTTCTTCGGCAGCCATTTTGGCATTCTGATGGGTCACCGACATGGTGGAAGAGATGTTGAAATGAACTACATCGCAGCCCTCTTTGGTAAACTGAGAGAAAAACTCCGTATAATCGGGAATAGAGGCAGCGGCAGTCTTAGGCAATTGCTTCTTTTCAGCAACATAATCATAAATCTGATCGGGATGGATCTCTTCCCCATCTTTAAAGGAGTCGTCTCCTAAATTCACATACAAAGGAATGATCTTAAATCCGAACCGCTCGACCATCTCTGCAGAAAGATCGCAGGTGCTGTCGGCAGTAATAATTACTTTATTCATCTTGCAAAACATCCTTTCATACATAATTTTACTATTATAATATAACTTATCTTTGATGAAATGTCAAAGAAATTGTTGATTTTTTTAAAGGATTGCCGTATAATAAATGTCAGAAATTTCAAGGAGGAGAAAAAAATGCTCGTATCTGCAAAAGAAATGATCAAAAAGGCATATGAAGGTCATTATGCTGTTGGTCAGTTCAACATCAACAATCTGGAATGGACCAAAGCCATTCTGCTGACCGCTGAGGAAAATAAGTCCCCTGTTATCCTGGGTGTTTCCGAGGGTGCAGGTAAGTATATGTGCGGTTATAAGACCGTCATGGGCATGGTCAAGGGCATGATCGAGGAACTGAACATCACCGTTCCCGTTGCCGTTCATCTGGACCATGGTTCTTATGAAGGTGCCAAGAAGGTAATCGCAGACGGATTTTCTTCCGTTATGTTTGACGGTTCTCATTATGGCATCGAAGAAAACATCGAAAAGACCAAAGAAATCATCGCTCTTGCCAATGCAAAGGGCATGTCCGTGGAAGCCGAAGTCGGCTCCATCGGCGGCGAAGAAGACGGTGTTGTGGGCCGCGGTGAAGTGGCAGATCCCGATGAGTGCAAGAAGATCGCCGATCTGGGCGTAGACTTCCTGGCTGCCGGTATCGGCAATATCCACGGTAAGTATCCCGCCAACTGGGCAGGTCTTGATTTTGAAGCGCTGGAGAAGATTCAAAAGGCAACCATGGGTATGCCCCTGGTGCTCCATGGTGGTACCGGCATCCCTGCCGATATGATCCAAAAGGCCATTTCTTTGGGCGTTGCTAAGATCAATGTAAATACCGAGTGTCAGCTTTCCTTTGCGGATGCTACCCGTAAGTACATTGAGGCAGGCAAGGATCTGGAAGGCAAGGGCTTCGACCCCAGAAAACTTCTGGCTCCCGGCTTTGAGGCCATCAAGGCAACCGTGAAAGAAAAGATGGAGCTTTTCGGTTCTATCAATAAGGCATAAGTTGTTTTCCCTAGGGTAGAGCGAGAAATCCGAACCCGCCTCAAAACGGCATATTTCGGTGCTTTTTACACGCTTTATCCTCGCAAGGCGCCAGCCTTGCTTCATCTAAATCGAGCAAAAATCCCTCGAAATCTC
>JAZNGR010000221.1:0-3047 GCA_045576575.1 Eubacteriales bacterium | reverse complement strand
GAGGCTCGGCATCTATTTCGTCGAGAAAGGGGCGTCCCAGCGCGCTTCAAAGGTTGTCTATGACCGCGCCGGCAGTTCGATCGCACTTGCCAAGCGTACCGATTTTGATTGGCCGAAGATATTCAAGGGAGTGAAATGGTTTCATTTCACCGGCATCACGCCAGCGTTGGGCGGCGAGCTTCCGGAGATATGCCTTGATGCTCTCAAATACTGCAAGGCGCACAGAGTTAATGTGAGCTGCGACCTCAACTATCGCGGCAAGCTCTGGACCCGTGATGAAGCAAGAGCAGCCATGACCGAACTTTGCCAATATGTGGATGTTTGCATCTCCAATGAAGAGGATGCCAAGGATGTTTTCGGCATCGAAGCCGAGAACACCGATATCTACGGCGGCTCTCTGAACCATGAGGGCTATAAATCCGTTGCCAAGCAGCTGGCGGATAAGTTCAACTTCGAGATGGTGGCCATCACCCTGCGGGAATCTCATTCCGCCTTTGATAACGGCTGGTCGGCCATGCTCTATAATGTGAAGACCGAGGAATACTGCTTCTCCAAGAAGTATGACTTGCATATCATCGACCGCGTTGGCGGCGGTGATTCCTTCGGCGGCGGCCTGATCTATTCTCTGCTCTCCGGGAAAAACACGCAGGATGCAGTGGAATTTGCGGTTGCAGCTTCCGCTTTGAAACATTCCATTGAGGGCGACTATAATATGGTTACTGTTCCCGAAGTAGAAAAACTGGCGGGTGGCGACGGCTCCGGCAGAATTCAGCGGTAAACAAAAAATAAAACGAGGTTTGCAATGCAAACCGCGTTTTTATTGTAATAATTCCAAGAGAACCTTTTTATCGTTGGGCTGTTGTTCGGTGATGACCATCTGATAGAGGTTTTGAAGCGCGGCGCCGATGGCGGCGCCCTCATAGCCAAACGCCTGCAGATCGGCGCCTTTGACCGCCAGATCTTTCATCGAAAGGCAGGCGCCTTCTTTTTGCAATTCCTCAAGGGTATGCGCATAAAAGCCCTGTTCGCCCCAAAGGGCAAGTAAATTCAAAAAGGCATTCACCCCGATGGTGGCAACGCGCTGATGAACCGCCGCTTTGGTCTTGGCGCAAGGCTTTGGATACTCCTCCAGCAGCAATAAAACATCCCGCCGAAAGGCGGTAGATACCTTTAAACGATGCAGAATTTCGCTTGCCTTCTCAACTCCTGCATCCATCAGCAATGCCGCAAAGCGTAAAGGCACCTCAGGCGGGGCAATTTTCAGCCGCTGCAACATTTGTTCGTCCCATAGGGCAACTTCCGGGAGCAGAACTTTCAAGACCGCCGAATGGCGTTTTAAAACCGAACAGCAAGCCTTTCCGCAAAGAAACCCGCATAGTTCGGCAAAGATCCGCTCCCCCGCTATGGTGTTTAATAGGGGCGCTTTTTCTTCCATGGCGGCAGCAGTCTCTTTTTCAATGGCAAAACCCAAGCGAGAGGAAAACCGCAAGGCTCTTAAGATACGAAGGGCATCCTCCTCAAAACGACGGCGAGGATCCCCCACGCATCGCAATGTGGCGGCGGCAAGATCCCCTTGCCCGCCAAAAGGATCCTGCAAAACACCGCGGCGATCCATGGCCATGGCGTTTACGGTGAAATCTCGGCGAGCAAGATCCTCCCGCAAAGAGCGAGTATACAATACGGCATCGGGATGGCGGTGATCGGAATAGGTCCCATCTTGCCGATAGGTGGTAATCTCTACCCCACCCTTAGCAGTCAGCACCGTTAAGGTCCCATGTTTTAATCCCGTTTCGATGATCCGCTCCCCGGAAAAGATGGCTTTCATCTCCTCGGGCACGGCGGAGGTGGTCATATCATAATCATGGGGTTCTTTGCCCATACAGCGATCGCGCACACAACCGCCTACCAAATAGGCTTCCTGCCCTGCCGCTTCCAAACGTGCCATTAAAGCGTCAATTTCCTTTGGAATTTGCATATTTCCCCCTCCTTTTCAAGAAAATGATGTATTTATCATACCATTTTATGCAATTTCTGTCAATTTTTCTTGATTTTTCTTCTAATTCTTTTTATAATTAAAAAAAGAGGTGAATTTGATGCCCCCTTATGAAATTGAACGGAAATTTTTAATACGGCGGCCGGATCTTCTCAACCTCGGCAGCCTTTGTAAAGTAAAAGAAATCTCCCAGACCTACTTAAGCGCATCGGAGGGATCTGCTCGTATTCGTCGCGCCCAAGAGGGTGATACAGTCGTCTATACCGAAACGGTCAAGCGCAGTCTTTCCGCCATGAAGCGGGTGGAGATCGAGCGCACCATCAGCGAGGCGGAATATAACCGCCGCCTGGCATCGCGGGATCCTCGCCGTCAGACCATCCATAAAACGCGCTACTATCTCCCTTATAACGGGCATATCTTTGAGATCGACATTTATCCCTTCTGGAATAAACAAGCCGTGATGGAGGTGGAACTAAGGCATGAAAACGAGGAGTTTGAGTTTCCGCCCATGATCAAGGTGCTGCGGGAAGTGACGGAAGACAACAAATACTCCAATCATTCTTTAGCCCGCGAAGTCCCCCCGGAGGATTAAAACCGCTTAAAATGGCGCAGAACAAAAAGAGGTACTGTTCAGTACCTCTTTTTTAGTGCTTTTTCTGCCCCTTCGGCATATCGCATATAGCCGAAGGGCAGAGAAAAACACTTCTGCATCCATTTTAAGCGGTTTTATAATATAAACAGAAAAAACGCCAAAGCCATAAAAAAATCCTCCCGCAAAGGGAGGATTTCCTTATTCTGGCGTTCTTCGCCATTTTCATTGGTTATCTTCAAAGCGATCAAATCGGATGCAGGTTTTGTTGGCACAATCCGAAGTCGTATGAGATACTACGAGCGATTGCGCCGACGAAAGATGCGCCGATTTCATCGCTTTGGATCAGACGGAGATGATGTTCATTGCAATTACACAAAGCACGATCAGCACTGCCAAAATAACCGTGATCTTGGAGAGAACTGCATCGCGGGAGCGGTTTTTATTCTTGCTGAAATAGCTATC
>JAZNGR010000220.1:0-3639 GCA_045576575.1 Eubacteriales bacterium | reverse complement strand
GGTTGCAAAGAGAGACCAGATGCTTGGCGGGGGCGGAGGTGATCTTGCCGGGAACACCGCCCAAGCCTTCCTTGATCAGCTGCTTCAGAGACCAACCGGCGCAATAACCGGTCAGCATGGAGAGATCGTGGATATGAATATCGGCGTTGCGATGGGCATCGGCGATCTCGCCGTCGTAGATCTCGCTGAGCCAATAATTGGCGGTGATGGCGCCGCTGTTGGAGAGGATCAGACCGCCTACCGAATAGGTAACGGTGGAGTTCTCCTTCACACGCCAGTCGGTAACATTTACATAGCTGTCTACCAGGGACTTATAATCCAAGAAGGTAGACTTCAGGTTACGAACCTTCTCTCTCTGCTTACGGTAGAGGATGTATGCCTTGGCAACATCGGCATAGCCGGATTCGCTCAATACGGCCTCTACGCTGTCCTGAATATCTTCTACTGCGATCTTCCCGTCTTTGACCTTGGGCTCGAAATGAGCCGTCACCTTCAAAGCCAGCAGATCAATCACGCTGGGATGAGATGCCTTATTCTGGGCATCGAATGCCTTCTGGATGGCAACGCTGATTTTTGCAATGTCGAAATTTGCTTCGGATCCGTCTCTTTTAATTACGCTATACATCTTTTCCTAATCCTCTCTATCTATATTTTTATTCCACAAAGTTTTCTTCGAAGCACTCCAGCCAGGCCCGCTTGAGCAGCTCCTTACCGGCGTTCTTGGCATGAATACCGTCGGCAGACCAAACCTCATCGGGATACTTGGCGGCCGCTTCATCAAATCGGGTCAGCATATCCACAAAAGGCAGGTTGAATTTTTCGGCGATCCCCTTGGCAACCGCCGCCTTTTCCTCCACATCGGAGCGGAATCTCTCCCAATTCTCCTCGGTGCCGGTCCCCTTGATCACATAGGGGCCGATGATCATGATCTTGATATCGGGCAGAGCCTCCCGGATCTCCTCCAGCATCATCTCATAAAGCCGCTGATACTTTTCGGTGGAGGTACCGTTTTGATGATTGACCTCATGCAAAACATCGTTGACACCGATCATAATGCTCATAATATCCGGCGCCAGATTGATGATATCCTTTTTAATACGGGCATAAACATCCACAATACGGTTGCCGCTGATGCCTCTGTTGATACATTCATATTGACCGGGATACTCCCCCGCCAGATAGCACCCTACCAAATTAGCATAACCGCCGCCCAAATTGTAAAAGCTTTCGCGGGTTCTGCCGCAATCGGTAATGGAATCGCCTTGAAATAAGATCCGTTTCATTTTAATCTACCCCTCTTAATTCTGTAATCGGAAGAAGTTCCTGCACTGCCTTGAGATATTGGTGCATCTCCGCGTAGGTAGGCGCAGTCAGCGCCTTGGGCACCTGCTCGGAGGGCTTGAACTGCTGCAGGAAATAGCGCTTGGCGCCTTGAAGCCATTCGGCGATGGCCTTAAGCTCCTCTTCCCCATGGTATTCGCTGACAACGGTGGTACGGAATTCATACTCCACCTTGCCGCTCTTTAAGTATTCGATGCTCTCCCGAATGGCCGCAAGATCCAGCTTTAAAAAGCCGACCGTCTCACCGTAGCGCTCGGGCGCATTCTTCACATCCATGGCCACATAATCCAGAAGCCCTTCCTCCGCCAATGCCTTTAAGCGCTCGGGGAAGCAACCGTTGGTATCCAGCTTCACCCCATAGCCCATCTCCTTGATCTTACGGATCAGGGCAGGCAGCTCCCGCTGCATCAGCGGCTCACCGCCGGTGAAGCAAACTCCGTCCAACAGCCCCTTGCGGCTCTCTAAGAAAGAAAGAAGCTCTTCCTCCTCCATCAGCGGTTCCGCAAGCCCTTTGGCAAGGGCGAAATTATGGCAAAAAGGACAGCGGAAGTTACAGCCGTTTAAAAAAACCGTGCAAGCGGTTTTGCCGGGAAAATCCAGCAAAGTCAGTTTTTGCAAGCCTGCAATGGTCATTTTGGGTTCCTTCCTCCTATATCTTGTGGTCGCCATAGTGGTGCAGATAACATTCTATCACAAGATATAGTCGATGTCAATACAAAAAGACACAATATCTTTTGTTTTTATTTTTTCTAAAACACAACATATAGTAATACTAAAATTCATGAAAATTGACCAATTTCTTCATTATTATATATAAAAAAGCCTCCGTTGCGGCTTGCAACGGAGGCTTATAAAACTATAATTATTCCTCAGGTTCTTCGGTAAAATCGGTCTCAAAAGAAAGATTTGCAGGGGCGATCTGAGCCTTTTTCTTTTCCAGATGCTTCAGTACCAAAATAACAGTCGCTACTGCGGCGGCTACCGCTAAAATAACCGATACCAAAACAATGATCTGATTCTTTTTCATTGGAAACACCCCTTTCTTTTCTTTAGTTTATCATAGGAAGGATAAAAAATCAATCCCGTTCTTTAAAAATTAAGAATTGATAGATCAAGAAGCAAGCGATCTCATATAAGGCCTGCAATATATATTTGATGACCATGGCATAGCCCAGCCAAGAGGCTAAAAAGAGGGTCAGATAATTGACAGCCAGGGTCAATACCACCAGGCTCATAAAGGCGATCATTCCCTGGCGGGCGGTATAGAAAAAGCCGCTGCCCCCTTCGTTATAGGCCCAATATTTCAATACGGTAAATAAGATCAGATGCCGAAGGGAAAAAGCAAGGAGTTCTCCGCCGGAGAGAAACCGCTTCAGCAAAAATTCCAGCAGGCCGGTCACCAAAGCGGCGATGATATACCGCAACACCTCGGTACGGTGGGCCATCAAATAATCATAAAAACGATCCGCCGCCTCATGGGGCTTGCGGGTTTTGATCGGCTTTGCCAAATCCATCACTTCCTTTTAAAACATTGTAACATATTCGCGAAAAAAAGGAAACCTTTATTTGACTTTTTCTTTCCAAAAGAGTATACTAATCCAAGACTATCAATTCAAAGGAAGTGTTTTAGAATGGGTTGCACCCACGATTGCGGAAGTTGCTCCTCCAACTGTGCAGGAAACGCAAAAGAAAAAGAAAGCCTCATTGAAAAGCCCCACGACCTGACCTCGGTGAAAAAGATCATCGGCATTGTCAGCGGCAAGGGTGGTGTCGGCAAGAGTATGATCACCTCCCTGATGGCAGTTGCCATGCAGAGAAGAGGATATAAAACCGCCATTTTAGATGCGGATATTACCGGTCCTTCCATCCCCAAGGCCTTCGGTCTTTCAGGCAAGCGGGCGGAAAGCGACGGAACTGCCATCTATCCGGTGGAATCCAAGATGGGGACTCAGATCATGTCGCTGAATCTGCTGCTGGAGGATGAGAATTCTCCTGTTGTTTGGCGGGGACCGGTCATTGCCGGCGCTGTCAAGCAGTTCTGGACCGATGTGGTTTGGAATGATGTGGATTATATGTTTGTGGATATGCCTCCCGGCACCGGCGATGTACCGCTGACAGTATTCCAATCTCTGCCGGTAGACGGCATCATCGTTGTGACCTCTCCCCAGGATCTGGTGTCCATGATCGTCACCAAGGCGGTCAAGATGGCGGAGATGATGCATATTCCCGTCCTCGGCCTCATCGAGAACTACAGCTACTTCCAGTGCCCCGACTGCGGCAACCGTCACTCCATCTTTG
>JAZNGR010000219.1:0-1989 GCA_045576575.1 Eubacteriales bacterium | reverse complement strand
CTTCCTAAGACCGCTTGGCCTCCGACTTTCTATAATTGTCCATTGTCAATTTTCCATTGTCAATTGCCTTTTCGCCCTTTTGGCCCTTTTGGCCCTTTCTGCCCTTTCCCGCTTACCTCAAAAGCGCCTCGGCGCACAATCCGCCCCCAAATTTCGACTCTCCCTTTTCAATTTTCCACTAAAAAATACTAACTTTGTAAGGATATTCGTTAGATATCGTGCGGGCGTTTGCGAGGCCTCTACAAGAGGCGGTCAATCCGCAAAGCCTCGAGTGTGGACAAAAACGAAAAAACATATATACTATGAGCGAAATTGTTAATATTAAGGAACTTAACGAGCGCATCGAGCGCGAGAGCGTATTTGTGGACTCGCTCTCGATGGAGATGGGCCGCGTGATTGTTGGTCAGCGCCACCTGGTGGATACGCTGCTGATTGGTCTGCTCACCGGCGGCCACATCCTGCTGGAGGGTGTCCCCGGTCTTGCAAAGACCCTGGCTATCACCACACTCTCACAGGCGGTGGATGCTAAGTTCAGCCGCGTGCAGTTCACCCCCGACCTGCTGCCTGCCGACCTTGTGGGCACCCTCATCTACTCCCAGAAGAACGAGGAGTTCAAGGTGAAGAAGGGCCCCATCTTCGCCAACTTTGTGCTGGCCGACGAGATCAACCGCTCGCCCGCAAAGGTGCAGAGCGCACTATTGGAGGCTATGCAGGAGCGCCAGGTGACCATCGGCGACGAGACCTTCCAGCTGCCCAACCCCTTCCTTGTGATGGCAACCCAGAACCCCATAGAGCAGGAGGGTACCTATCCTCTGCCCGAAGCGCAGGTCGATAGGTTTATGCTCAAGGCCAAGATTTCCTACCCCAAACGCCAGGAGGAGCGCGACATTATGAGGCTCAATCTGGCGGGTGAGGGTATGCCCGCGGTGCAGAAGGTTGTCTCGCCCGAGGATATCGTCAGGGCCCGCAGCGTGGTGAACGATGTCTATATGGACGAGAAGATAGAGAAGTACATTGTCGACATCATCTTCGCTACCCGTGAGCCCGCCGAGTATGGCCTCTCCAAACTCTCGCCTATGATTGCCTATGGCGCATCGCCCCGTGCGACCATCGCACTGGCTAAGGCCTCCAAGGCCTACGCCTTCATCAAGCATAGGGGCTATGTCATCCCCGAGGATGTGAGGGCTATGTGTCACGATGTTCTGCGCCACCGCATAGGTCTTTCCTATGAGGCCGAGGCGGAGAATATTACCACCGAGGATATTGTGACAGAAATCCTTAACGCCGTCGAAGTACCTTAATAAGAGCGTGCCTTGTGCGAGCGTGCCTTGTGGGTGATTTTTGCACCAAATTCCCGAGAGTGCCTTCCTCATTTACCTTTAGTAAACTGCGGAGTCACTCCAGAAATTTGGCACAAAAATCCCCTCACAAAACCCGCTCTTAGAGAATTGAAAATGGACAATTGAAAATGGACAATTATAATTCCCCTCCCCTAAGTTAGGGGAGGGTGCCCGAAGGGCGGGAGAGGTCTGTTAAAAATTGAAAATGGACAATTGACAATTGAGAAGGGGCCAAAAGGGCCAAAAGGAAATTGAAAGTGGCAACGACCGCGGCGAGTGAGGGTGGCACCGAAGTAGGGTAGAGCAAATACAGCGATACGCAGTATCGCCTAAAAATTTTTGGGGCGCCTTTTTATAAAAAGGCGCGAAAAGGTGCAGCTTTTTACAAAAAGCTGCGAAAGAAAAGGCGCAAAACAGAATAAGAAAAGAAGGAATGAAAGATACTTCTGAGATATTGAGGCAGGTGCGGAGGATCGAGATTAAGACTCGCGGTCTTTCGAGCGACCTTTTTGCGGGCCACTATCACAGTGCGTTCCGTGGCAGGGGTGTGGCCTTCAGTGAGGTCAGGGAGTATCGTATGGGTGACGATGTGAGGGATATCGACTGGAATGTCACGGCTCGTGCTCGCAAGCCCCACATCAAGATTTAC
>JAZNGR010000218.1:0-10132 GCA_045576575.1 Eubacteriales bacterium | reverse complement strand
CCCCCCCCCCCCCAACCCTTTTTTTTTTTCCCTTTATTAACTTAAAAACGCGCCCGCATTTGGGGTTCTTCTTTTTATTAATATTTAATATTTATATTGCAATTTGAATTATTTTATTTTATAATTTAGAGTGCGAAACAGCAAATTTTTATTTTACGGAGGAAACAACTATGAAACGTTTTGTTTCGGCACTGTTGTGCATCGTAATGCTCCTTTCCATGGTTCCGGCTGTCATGGCCGCCGAGGAAGAGGGTATCGGTGTCAACGTTGTTACCGATCCCCAGGAGTATTCCCGCGTGGGTCAGAGTGACGATGTTTACACCATGGCAGAAAAGGTAGAGGACAATCCTCCTCATACTTATGAAGCCTGGGTAAAGTTCCCTGTGGATTGCAACCAGCCCAGCGTTATCTTCGGTAACGGTAACGAAGGCTATAATGATATGTCCTTTGAAATTACCGCTGCCGGTAATCCGCTGTATTATTGGCAGGGCGTTTCCCATACCTCTCCCAAATACAGTATTACCTTCACCAAGGTAAATGTCTTCACCGGCAAATGGCTGCACCTGGCCATCACCCATGATGCCGAGAGCGGCTTTATCAGCCTCTATGTCAACGGTGAGCTGGCAGAGCGTCACGGTCAGTACCCCGACTACGGGACCGACACCTTTAATATGCCCCTCTGCGTCATCGGCGACAATGACTATCAGAACCACCCCATCTTCCAGGGCCGCATCAAGCAGGCTACCCTTTATGCCGATGTGCGTACCGCCGAAGAGGTTTATGCCGATTATAAGAAGGGCGCCGATCTGAAGGATCCCGACCTCATCGGCGATTATTCCATGACCTCCGACCGGGAGGATCAGGATATTCCCAACAATAAGGAAGGCGGCATCGGCCTTCTGTATTCCAACAACTGGCTGACCGAGGCCGAGATGGAAGAGCTTCGCGCCAAGAGCGGCTTCGAGCGTGCCTATTCCTTCGCGGTGATCGGTGATATTCAGTACTCCTCCGAGTTCTATCCCGAAAGCCTGCCCATCATGCATCAGTGGATCGTGGACAATGCCGACGACCGCAACATCGTTTATTACATCAACGCCGGCGATATCACCAACCGCGATACCGCTTATGAATGGGAAAACGCCAAGGCGGCCATCTCTTTGATGGACGGTATTGTGCCTTACTCCCTGGTGCGCGGTAACCACGATATCAAAAATCACAAGGCTTCCACCAACCAGACCTATCATGATAATTATTGCGCCGATATCGGCTACGCCACCACTACTGTCGGCGCCAGCTTAAGAGGCTATGGTCTGGATACTTATTTCGGCACCGACGATCCCAACAGCAACACCGATTATGTGGATCAGTTCAAGGCCCCCATCGGCGGCCGCTATGAGGAGAGCACCCTCATCAATACCTGGACCACCTTCGAGGCCGGTTCCGCCAAGTATCTGGTTATGAATCTGGACTACGGTCCCTCCGATAAGGTGCTCAAATGGGCCGGCGAGGTTGTTGCCGCTCATCCCGACCATAAGGTCATCTTCAACACCCACTGCTATATGATCTCCAGCGGCGCCTACTCTTTGCAGGATACCGATGAGAAGGATCTCTCCGGCATTCTGATCCCCGATGGCGATCCCCAGCGCAACACCGGCTACGGCATCTGGCAGAAGCTGGTTTCCCAGTATGAGAATGTGGAAATGATGATCTGCGGCCATGTAACCAACGGCCGTCTGGCCGTCAACCAGCGGGAGGGTGTTCACGGCAACACCGTCACCGAAATGCTGGTCTGCCCCCAGGTTTACGACAACCGTTTCCGCGGTCTCGGTATGATCGCCATGTACTACTTCAACGAAGACGGTTCCGAGATGGATGTGGAGTTCTACTCCGCCGTTGCAGACCGTTACTATAAGGGCTTCAACCAGTTCCATCTGGATCTGGAGGCCGAGGGTGAGGATGTGCCCGACTGGATCGGCTATCCCAATGTTCCCGCCGGCTCCGGTACCGCCGCCGATCCCTATCTCATCGCCGATGCAGGCAACTTGGTATGGATGTCCATCAATGTGGCTTCCTCCTCCGGTAAGTATTTCCTGCAGACTGCCGATATCGACCTTGCCGGCCTGCCCATCCGCCCCATCGGAAGCGGCGCAACCTTCTTTGCCGGTCAATACGACGGCAATGGCTATACCATTAAAAACGGTGACATCACCAGCATTGTTGCCGCAGACGGCACCACCGCCTATGGCTACGGCCTCTTCGGTGCATTGAATAACGCCACCGTTACCAATGTAACCTTAGATGATGTGACTGTCATCGGTCGCGGCGCCAACGGCATGATCGCCGGTATCGCCAATAACTCCACCATCAGCAACTGCTATGTGAAAGAAGATGCAAAACTCTTCTCTTTGGTTCCCGATGGCGCCGCCACCTTCACCGAAGTGATCGGCGGCCTGGTGGGTGTTGCCAATGCAGGCACTTCCATCTCCAACTCCATCGTTGAGGGCGATCTGGCCATCGTAGATGGTGCTACCGCGCTGACCGTTGGCGGTCTGGTTGGTACCTCTGCAGGCGCTTCCATCACCGATAGCTACAGCAACGCCAATATCTCCTATATCGGCGAAAATGCCCCTGCAGGCTCTGTTTGGAGCGGTGTTGTGGGCAGCGGTGAAGCTACCCTTAATAACGCTTTCGCTCTCCGTAACCTGAATGTAGATCTCGGCGATGCTACCGTTGAAAACGGCGGTGCCGAGAATATCTATGAAAAGGCCGCCGCTGTAAAGGCCATCAACTCCAACTTTAATAAGGTTGATAAGATCTATACCGAGGGCGATTGGACTTACACCGTCAATGAAAACGGTGCCACCATCACCGAATATACCGGCAACGCTTCCACTCTGGAGATTCCCGCCACCCTGGGCGGTGAAAAGGTGGTTGCTCTGGGTGATGCCCTCTTCTGCGGCGCCGCTCAGCTGACCGCTGTTACTATTCCCGAGAGCGTGACCTCCATCGGTGTGGGTGCCTTCAGCGCCTCCTGCATCACCGAGGTGACCATCCCCAAGAATGTGAAGGATATGGACGGTGCCTTTGCCAATGCCACCAGCCTCACCAAGGTGACCATTGAAAACGGTGTGACCACCGTTGGCTATAATGCTTTCGGTAATACCGGCCTGACTGACCTTTATATCCCCGATAGCGTGAAGAATGTGGAAGGCTATGCCTTCGGCGGTTGCACCACCCTGACTCTGGCCGAGGTGGCCAAGACCACCGCCGTGGCCGACGATGCCTTTGAGGTGCCTGTCAGCACTGTCAACATCTGCGGCGATGTCAACAGTGACAATACCACCGACCTGATCGACGCGCTGTTGCTGCTCCGTAAAATGAGCGGCAACCTGACTGCAGAGCAGGAGAATAACTTCAACCTGCGCGCCGCCAACGTCTACGACGCCAACGATGCCGACAATGAAGTCAACTCCGCCGATGTCATTCAGATGCTCCGCGTTCTCTCCGGCGCTTGGGAAAACGGCAAGCCCGTCCAACTGACCCGCTCCGCCGCCAACCCCACTTTTGTATCTGTTAACTAAATGAATAGACCCCATACGCGAAAGCGTATGGGGTCTACTTATATGGATCAAATTGTCCTATTTATCATGAGAAAATCACTTCAATAAAACCGCCCGCCCTCGGGTGGTTTTTTATTGCCCCTTGTACCAATTCATTTGGTACAAACTGTCAATTCAATTGGGCATCCGAGCCCGCCGTACCAATTCAATTGGTACAAAACTGTCAATTCAATTGGGCATCAAGCCCACCGTACCAATTCATTTGGTACAAACTGTCAATTCAATTGGGCATCCAAGCCCACCGTACCAATTCAATTGGTACAAAACTGTCAATTGAATTGGGCATCCTCAAGCCCCCTGTACCAATTCAATTGGTACAAACTGTCAATTGAATTGGGCATCCGAGCCCACTGTACCAATTCAATTGGCACGGTGGGCTTGAGGATGAAAAAAAGCCTCCCGAAGAATCGGGAGGCTTTTTGATTTTAAGCGTTGCTTATGCGTCCAGGCGGGCTTCGAAATCAGCCAGTTCTTTCTTCAATTCTGCAGGCAGGGTATCGAACTCATCAAACTTGAAGTAGAACTCCTTGATACCCTTGATATCCTCTTTCCACAGATCCTTATCCACAGACAGCAGACCCTTGATGGTATCCAGGTCGATATCCTTGAGGCCTTCGGTCTCAATGTCCTCAGCCTTGGGCAGGTAGCCGATAGCGGTCTCCACAGCGTCGGCCTTGCCGGCACAGCGATCCAGGATCCACATCAGAACGCGCATATTATCACCGAATCCGGGCCAAATGAAGTTGCCTTCATCATCGGTACGGAACCAGTTTACATTGAAGATCTTGGGAGCATGGGGGATCTTTTTACCCATCTCGATCCAGTGAGCGAAATAGTCGCCCATGTTATAGCCGCAGAAGGGCAGCATCGCCATAGGATCGCGGCGAACAACACCCACAGCGCCGGCGGCGGCAGCGGTGGTCTCGGAGGCCATGATGGAGCCTACAAAGACGCCATGGTTCCAATCGAAGGACTGATATACCAGAGGAGCGGTCTTGGCGCGGCGACCACCAAAGACGATGGCGTCGATGGGCACACCGTTGGGGTTATTAAACTCTTTGGAAATACAGGGGCAGTTCTCAGCAGGAGCAGTAAAGCGGCTATTGGGATGAGCGGCGCAGGTACTCTTGTCTGCTTTGTTGAACTTTGCGGGATCCCAGGGATCGCCCTTCCAGTCGATGGCGTTCTCGGGCAGATCCTTATTAAGGCCTTCCCACCAAACGGTATTATCGGCAGTATGGCAAACGTTGGTGAAGATGGTATCCTTCATGGTGGAAGCCAGCGCGTTGGGGTTGGACTTCTCATTGGTACCGGGGGCCACGCCGAAGAAACCGTTTTCGGGGTTCATGGCATAAAGACGACCATCGGGACCAATACGCAGCCAGGAGATATCATCGCCCACGCACCATACCTTATAGCCCTTAGAAGCATAATACTCGGGGGGGATCAGCATAGCCAGGTTGGTCTTGCCGCAAGCAGAGGGGAACGCGGCGCAGATATAGCGCACTTCGCCTTCGGGATTCTCCACACCCAGGATCAGCATATGCTCAGCCATCCAGCCCTCATTCTTACCGAGGTAGGAAGCAATACGCAGAGCGAAGCACTTTTTACCCAAGAGAACGTTACCGCCGTAACCGGAGTTAACGGACATAATGGTATTATCCTCGGGGAAATGCATGATATATTTCTTGGAAGCGTCCATCTGGGCTCTGGAATGGAGGCCCTTTACGAACTCGCCCTCACCCAGGGACTCCAGCACCTTAGCGCCGATACGGGTCATAATGTGCATATTCAGCACAACATAGATGCTATCGGTCAACTCGATGCCGATCTTGGAGAAGGGGGAACCAACAACACCCATGCTATAGGGGATGACATACATGGTCTTGCCCTTCATGGAGCCGTCGAACAGTTCATACATCATTTTATAGGCTTCCTGGGGATCCATCCAGTTGTTGGTGGGGCCGGCTTCCTTCTTGGTACGGGCGCAGATGAAGGTACGGTCCTCCACACGGGCAACGTCCAGAGGATCGGTGCGGTGCAGGTAGCAGCCGGGCAGTTTCTCCTGATCCAGCTTCTCAATCTCGCCGGTGGAGCAAGCTTCGGCGCGCAGCTCTTCCAGCTGAGCATCGCTGCCGTCAATCCAAACGATTCTTTCAGGCTTGGTAATGGCAGCCATTTCATCAATCCAGGTCAATAAGGCTTGGTTCTTCGTGGTCATTTTTCGCAGTTCCTTTCTGAGTTTCAAATTTTTCACATTTAAAATTATATCGGCATTTTGTCAACAATGCAAGCGCCATTATTGCTAAACTTTGCCATTATTTAATTCATATTTTGTGCAAGTTCGTATAGTCTTATCCATTCCGAGGGGGAAAATGTTTCCCCGCGGGCATTTTCCGGCAGATCGGCGGTTCGCAAAAGGGCACGGATTTCATCTTTATCCAAACCGCAACGCTGCTGAAAGGCAGGGGAGGAACAAAGCATCTTCCGCCGCGCGGCAAATCCGCTCTGCACAAAGGAGATAAAGCCTCGATCGGGGCGGTTTTCCCGGGGTTTCAGCGTCAGCACCGCGCTATGTACATGGGGCGCCGGTACAAAACAATGAGGCGGCACCTCCAAGAGCAGTTCCCCTTGGTAATATGCTTGGGTGATCACGGATAGCGCGCGGTATTCCTTGGATCCCGCTTGGCAAAGCAGCCGCTCCGCCACCTCTCGCTGCACCATCAACACCGCCTTCTCCCAGCCGCCCATGGCGGCAAAGAGCATTAGCAAAATCTCTGTGGTAATATAATAGGGCAGGTTGCCCACAACGGTATAACGCTCGCCGCCGAACTGTTCCTTTTGGAGAGCAGCAAGATCGCATTTCAAAATATCCGACCAAATAAATGTATGGTTTTCGGCAGACACTTCTTGGGTCAAAAGAGGCTCTAAATGGCGGTCGATCTCTACCGTAACCACCCGCTTGGCCTCTTTTGCCAAAAGATTGGTCAGGGTACCGATCCCTGCGCCGATCTCCAGAACATTTTTATCCTGCCCTGCAGCCGCGGCGATCTGCTCCAGCACCGCGCTCTCCCGCAGAAAATTCTGACCCAGAGATTTGGTGGTGGAAAGACCGTAACGGTCTAAAATCTCGCGCACACGGATCTCACTCATAGCTTCGCACCAGCGCTACCACTCTGCCCAGGATCAGGCAGTCCTTTGCAAAAATCGGCTCATAGGCAGGATTTTCCGGTTGCAAGCGAACGCCGCCCTTCTCCCGATAGACCCGCTTAACGGTGGCGGCATCCTCCAGCCAGACGGCGGCGATTTCGCCATCCTCTACTGCGGATGTCTTTTCCAACACGACCGTATCGCCCTCTAAGATCCCTGCGCGAACCATACTGTCGCCCCGCACCGTCAAAGCAAAAAGTTCTTTCCCCTCTGCCAATTCGGGGCGGATATGAACATATCCCTCAATAACCTGCTCCGCCATCAGAGGGGCCCCTGCGGCGATAGTGCCCAAAACCGGCACCGGCACTCCTTGGGAAAAGCCCGCCAAGCGGCGGTGGTTGCCCTCCCGAAGGATCAAACCCTGCTCTTCCAAGCGATTAAGGGCGCTTTGCGCCATACTGGGAGAGGAAAGATCCATCTCCGCCATGATCTCCCGCACCGTTGGGAACCGACCTTCGGCGCGCACCTTGGCTGCGATCCATTCATAGATCTTGCGATCCCGCATCTTTACTTTTTCACTGATACTTCCTGCAATCATGCGATAAAGGCAAAGGTAGAGAGCATCTGCTCCACATGGGAAACAAAATAGGAATAGGCGGTAAACTCTGCCACAAAAGTAGCTACATACATTTTACCCTCATGCTCTGCAAAAAGCTGCATGAAACGCAACTGAGAGGCCTTATTATCGGTGGCGCTCTCGTAGACGATCTTATAGGCTTCCTCCCCGCCGAGGGTGGTTTCTTCCTCCGAAACCAGTTTATAGTTGGCAAGGGTCGTTTCCAGATTGGAAACATAGCCCTTCACATAATCGGTATAGGCGGTCTCGCCCTCCACATCCAAGGGAAAACATTGGATGGAGAAATTATCCAGATACTCATCGGCATATCCTTCGGTGGGGGTCACAAACGCCACAATCCCTTTTTTATTGTCCTGGGTCTTTTGCCAATAGTCCGGATATTCCACCGAAAAGCCTAACGGAGTGGACCGGAACAGTTTAAAATCCTCCAACGTTGCCTTTTGGCAGGAACAACCCCATACCAAAAGCCCAATTAAAAACAATGCAATCAATTTCTTTTTCATTTGGTATACCTCAAAACAGTAGTACAAATATTCTACCATAAAATTATAGTTTTGACAATACTATAAATCTATGCTATGATTACTCTTTGTAAAGGAGTAATGCACAAATGAGTAAAAAATCCTGTAATTATACCAGCATCGGCGGCAGCGCCCTTATTGAGGGCGTGATGATGCGGGGAAACGATAAAATGGCCATCGCCCTTCGCCGCAACGACGGCACCATTCAATTAAAGGTAGAAAAGGCCGAGGCCAATACCGCTTGGTACACCAAGATCCCCGTTTTACGGGGAGTGATGAATTTTATCCGCTCTATGATGCTCAGCTATAAATGCCTGATGTATTCGGCGGATGTTTCTATGGAGGGGCTGGAGGAGCCGGAAGAGCCCTCCAAGCTGGATGCCTTTCTGGAGAAGCTGATGGGAAAGACCGGCATGGCCGTTATGGGCGCCATCGCCATGGTGCTGGGCGTTTGCCTCTCCCTCTTTCTCTTTATGTATCTGCCCGCCCTCTTTACCGGTTGGGCCATGGCCTGGGCGCCTGCCTTTTTGAAGGCCATTGTGGAGGGCCTGATCAAAATTCTGGTCTTTTTGGCCTATATCGCTCTCTGCTCTCTGATGCCCGATATGAAGCGGGTCTTTCAGTACCACGGCGGTGAGCATAAATCCATCTTCTGCTTTGAGGCCGGAGAGGAGCTGATTCCTGCCAATGCAAAAAAATCCCTGCGGTTCCATCCCCGCTGCGGCACCTCTTTTATGCTGTTTACCCTCTTGATCAGCATTGTGTTTGCCATGTTTATTCCTTGGGGTAATCGGCTGATTCGAACGCTGATTAAAATCGCGGTAGTTCCCGCGGTCATGGGCATCGCTTATGAATTTATCCGCTATGCGGGCAAGCACGATAATCTTCTCACCCGCATCTTCTCTGCGCCCGGGCTTTGGTTCCAGCGGATCACCACCAAGGAGCCCGATGAGAAGCAATTGGCAGTGGCGCTCTGCGCCCTCAAGGGTGTGCTCAACGAGTATCCTATGGATAAAGAGATCATTGTGGACGAAGACGGAAACTATTTAAAAGATAAGGAACAAGATGAAAGCAAAACTGAGTGATCTGCGCCGCCACGGCGAAATCGTATTAAAAGAACGGGGCATTGAAGACTATCGCAACGATGTTTATTGCCTCTTGAATAAGCATTTCGGCTGCACCCGCGCCGACATTCTCTTAAAAGGGGAAGAGGAATACCCCGACGATATTGTGACCGCCTATTTTCACGATATTCAAAAACGAGGCGACCGCGCCCCGCTGCAACATTTATTGGGCAGCTGGGAATTTATGGGCCTGCCTTTCCATGTCAGCCCCGATGTATTGATTCCCCGCCCCGAGACCGAATGGCTGGTAGACTATGTACTGACCCATTATGAAGGCAAAGCCCCCAAGGTACTGGATCTTTGCACCGGAAGCGGTTGCATCGGTCTTGCCATTAAAAAACTGCTGCCGCAAGCAGAGGTGACCTTGGTGGATGTCAGTGCCCTGGCTCTAAAGGTGGCAGAAACCAATCGCAAGAACCTTGAGGTGGATGCCAAGATCGAAAATTGGGACATTTTGCAGGGCGTCCCCTTCTTTTTGCAAAAGGAACGGTTTGATGTCATCGTCAGCAACCCGCCCTATATCAAAACCGCGGATCTGCCCACGCTGCAACCGGAAGTGCAGCAGGAACCGGAACTGGCTTTGGACGGCGGCACCGATGGGCTGCTCTATTACCGCACCCTTGCCACTGAGTGGGCGGCATTGCTGAAAGAAGACGGCGTTTTCTTGGTAGAAGCCGGTGAGGACACCGGCATGGGCGCCCAAGAGATCTTCCGAGAGCAATTCCAAACGGCCGAGCTGCACAAGGATCTGGCGGGTCTCCCGCGTTATGTGGTCAGCAAAAAATATTAAAAAAGAGAGTCTTGGGCAGACCTTCGTAAGGAATAAGCGCCTTAAAATTCAAGATTTTGGCGCAAATCTGTGTTAAAAATACTCGTCATCCGTCATGCCTCGCATTTTATGCCTTGCTTTGCATCCAAACTTTTGAATTTTAAGGTGCGGAGCAGTTTTGAAATACAGATTTTTCGTTCAGGCGAGACAACAAAATCCCCGCAATGCTGACGCATTACGGGGATTTTTTGTTTTGTTTGGGCGGAAAAGATGCTCTCAAAACCGCTTCTTCCTTGCGAAGGGCTGCCCTT
>JAZNGR010000217.1:0-8036 GCA_045576575.1 Eubacteriales bacterium | reverse complement strand
GAAATGGGCGCTGCGGTTGATCGTTTGCTTATTGTTGCTGTTTTTGAGTACCGTTGTTATCAATCTGCTTGGACTGCGTTTAGGCTTTTCTCTCGCAAAGGGAACGCATTTTTACTCCTTGCAATCTCCGCTGATCCTGGGAAGTGCAGTTGCGATGTTTCAACTTTTTAGATCAGTTGAGATTAAAAGCAATAAACATATTAATACTTTTGCCGGAACGACCTTTGCTATTTATTTGATTAGCGATCATCCGATTGTGAGAAACTGGCTGTGGAATACTTTGTTTTTCAATGAACGATTCAGCAACTCATGGTACCTGGTGCTGCTTGGGTTCGCAGAGACGGTGGCGGTATGCCTTGCCTGTGCATTGATTGATATGGTACGGCAAAAGCTGTTTTCGACCGGGATCGCCAAAAAAACGATCGAGTTTATCAGTGATTTCGCATGTGGTATATTTAAAGCTATTCGGCAGTTCGTTACAAAGCATATCTGAGTATCATTCTAAGAGTATAAATTAGGAAGAAGAGATCGAAATGAAAACAAATCAAACTGCCAAGACTGTATCCTTTGGCGTTATTGCATACAATGAAGAGCGATATCTGCCGGAATTGCTTGGAAATTTGTTAGACCAAACTTATCCAAAGAAATATACGGAGGTCATTCTTGTTGACAGCGGTTCCTCGGACTGTACCAAGCAGATTATGGAAACCTTTCAAGAAAAGTATGCCTGTGAGTATCTGTCGGTTCGAGTTTTAGATAATCCCAAAAAGGTTCAGCCGTCCGGCTGGAACGTTGTGATTAAAAACTCCACCGCCGATGTAATCCTGCGCATTGATGCCCATGCAAAACTTCCTGCTGATTTTGTGGAGAAGAATATGGCGTGTATCAACTCTGGCGAATGGGTCTGTGGCGGACCGAGAGAGAATATCATTGATGAAGATACTCCTTGGAAGAGAATGCTGCTGGATGCAGAACAGTCATTGTTTGGTTCGGGTTTTGCATCTTATCGCCGGGAAACGGATGAGAAGAAGTATGTTTCCTCTCTGTTTCATGGAGCATATCGATGTGAGGTTTTTGAGCGTGTGGGTCTGTTTAACGAAGAACTGATCCGTACCGAAGACAATGAAATCCATTACCGCATTCGGCAGAATGGATATCAAATCTGCTACGATCCGGCGATTAAGTCCTATTACCAGACCCGCAATTCTCTGAAGCGGATGTTGAAGCAAAAATACCAGAACGGATTTTGGATCGGAAAGACCCTTTTTGTTTGCCCCGGCTGTATTTCGCTGTTCCATTTGGTGCCCTTTGGTTTTGTTGTAGCCTTGGCAGTTAGTTTGGGCTTGTGCTGTTTCGGAGTATGGTGGGTGCTGGCTACTATGATGGCGGCGTATCTTGCTTTTGTGCTGTTCAATGCGGGAACCTGCCTGGTGAAAACCCAAAATAAGGCAGATCTGATTTTGCCCGTGGTTTATTTCTTGATGCATTTTATGTATGGTGCCGGTACGGTAGTCGGCATTTGGAAAAGGAATAAAAAATGAGTGAGCTGATTACGGTCATCGTGCCGGTATATAAAACAGAGCAATACCTGCGCCGCTGCGTCGAGAGCCTGCAGGCGCAGACCTATGAGGAACTGGAGATCCTTTTGGTAGACGATGGTTCGCCCGATGGTTCCGGTGCCATTTGCGATGCTCTCGCCGATGAAGATCCTCGTATTCGTGTGATCCATAAAGCCAATGGCGGGCTTTCTAGTGCTCGAAATGCCGGACTGGATGCAATAAATGGAGAATATGTCTGCTTTGTAGATTCCGATGATTATGTAGAGACTGATTATGTGGAAACTCTTTATAATCTATTGACGGAGGCGGACGCCGATCTTGCCAAGATCGACTATGCCGAGGTGACCGGAGATGAGTATTCATCTCCTGCCCAAAAGGCAGAGGTACAGGTCTATAGAGGGGAAGAGGTGGAGCGTGCCTATCTGGAGCTGAAGGTAGATAGTGCCTGCGTGTTTCTTTATAAACGCTCCCTGATCGGAGAAAGCCGTTTCCTGCCCGGTCGTACCAGCGAGGACATCCCCTTTAATTTTGAACTCTTTCAAAAGGCGGCGGTTTTTGTGTATGCCCCGCTGAAGAAATATTACTATTACTATAATCCCGGCTCCATCAGCAACGGCCCTCTGGACCGGAATATGATGAATTATCTGCATTTCCGGGAAGAGATCTACCGGTTTTATCTGGAAAAAAAGAATCCGGAACTTTCCTTGCTGGCCGAGGCGATCTATGCCCGTGCTGCAATGGGTTTGATGGCTCGTATGGCTCTTTATGGCATTGAGGCCGGAATGGACGAGGCAGAATATAAGAAATGTTTGCGCTCGGCTTTTATGCCGCATCAAAAGGTTTATTTCAAGGATCCGCATACCCCCTTCAGCCGAAAGGTGTTGGCGGTGTTGGTGTTTTATTTTTATCCTATAACAAAAGTGCTTAAAAGGATGATAAAATGAAGATTTTAGTAGACGGAATGTCGGTGCATAAGGGCGGAATCGGTAGTTTACTTTTAAATTTTGCCCGTTACAATCGCCTTCATTCGAATGCATTAGAGTTCCATTTTTTGGTGCCGGAGGGCTCTGAAAACCTGGAGACGTTACTGGAAATGGGCTATCGGTGCTATATCGTTCCGTCCATTACTCAAGTAATGGCCTATCGCAGAGTGATTCAGCAAGCGTTTAAGGAAAATCGCTATGATTATCTCTGGCTGAATAATACCAGCAAGGCCAATGCCTTATTACCGGTCTATGCGGTGAAAAAAGGGGCCCGCCTGATTACCCATCCTCATGGTGTTAGCAATGAGGAACAGGGGATCAAGCGAATGATTTTTGATCTTTTGGACAAGCTGAACCATCAGCGGTATTTGAAGAGGGTCAGCCTGCCTTTTGCTTGCTCCTATAAGGCGGCGGAACGGTATTATCGGGGTTCTGATTTGCTGGAGCGGGTTACAGTGATCAATAACGGAATTCTGGTGGATCACTTTGCCTTTCAAAAGGAACCGCGCCTTGCCATTCGTAAGGAATTGGGCATTAAAGAAGATGAAGTGGTTTTAGGTGCTATCGGTCGCCTTTCAGAAGTCAAAAACTTTGGCTTTTTGATTGATCTTGTTTGTAGGCTTCCTGACCGGTATCGCTGTGTGATTCTGGGAGAGGGACCGGAGCGAACTTCCCTTTTAACGATGGCTGAGACCGCAGGTCTTGGCGGGCGGTTTATACTGGCAGGGCAGGTGGACAATGTGGCAGAGTATCTTTGCGCCTTTGATTTGTTTTTGATGCCCTCCCTTCATGAAGGAATGCCTTTTGCAGTGATCGAGGCGCAGGCTTCCGGTTTGCCTTGTATCCTTTCTGATACCATTTCCAAAGAATGTGCAGTGAGTGATCTGGTGCAATTTGCCGCTCTTAACGATGCGACCGCCTGGGAGGCAGCGGTACAAAAGATCTCGACCGGTCCGGAAGAACGGGGGCAGTATGCCGATGTGATCCGCCGGAGTGGCTATAGTATCGAGGAAAGTTATGCTGTTTTCAAAAAGGCTTTGGGAGGCATTGAATGTCAAAATACGCAAGATTGATTAAAGACTTTTTTATCTTTGCTCTTGGAAATGTCGGCTCCAAATTTGTGGTATTCTTTTTGGTTCCGTTTTATACCAATATTCTGACCGCTGAGGAATACGGCACCTCCGATTTGGTGTTTACCTTTACCGAGCTTTTGATGCCGTTGGTATGCCTCGCGGTTTATAATGCGATTTTGCGTTTTGGTCTTGAGCGCCAAAAGCAGCCCCAGAATGTACTCCTTTGCGGGGTTCTGACCTGGGGGGCCGGCTGTTTGTTTTCGCTGTTGTTAATGCCGCTGATTCATCTGTATCATCCCATTGCTCAATGGAAGTGGTATCTATATGCCCATGTGAACGCCAGTATTCTGTTGACTATCGCTCAAAATTATCTGAAGGTCAAGAATCAGAATCTGCGGTATTCCGTCATTTGCATTTTGCAGACCGCCTGCTTGGCCGGGCTGAATATTTTGCTGTTGGCGGGCTTTCGAATGGGCATCCGAGGCTATCTTCTGAGCAATACCCTGGCGGCGTTGGTAGCTGCGGTGGCGGCGGTGTTGGCTGGCGGTGTTCTTCGGGACCTGAAAAAGGCAACCTTTGATAAGGCTCTGCTGCGGAATATGTTGGTTTATTCCGCCCCGTTAATTTTGAATAATGTTTCCTGGTGGATCATCCATTCCTCCAATAAGGTGATGATTGAGGCCTTTGTGGGGGCAGCAGCATTAGGGCTGTTTACGGTTGCTTCTCGGATTCCCTCGCTGATTAATGTGGTGGTAACCATCTTTCAGCAATCCTGGGGCATTTCTTCCATTGTGGAGATGGATTCTACCAACGATAAATCCTTTTATGAAACGGTATTTCAATGCTATACCATTAGTGTATTTTTTGTCTGCCTCTGCTTGAACACGGTAATAAAGCCCTTTATGAGCATTTATGTGGCGGCAGATTATTTCGAAGCCTGGCGGATGGTGCCGTTGTTGGTGGTTTCTGCAGCCGCCTTTTCTTCCATTGGTGCCTTTTACGGCTCCATGTATGAGGCATTGAAAAAATCCGTTAATAATATGCTGACTACTTTGTTGGCAGCTGTTCTGAATGTAGGCGTCAGTTTTGCCCTGATCCCTTCGCTGGGCGCGATGGGCGCAGTAGTCGGAACCTTGGTTTCCTACTGTGCGCTGGCGGTGGCACGAATGCTGGATGTTAACCGTTTTTTACATCTGCAGGTGGGCTATAGAAAATATGCTGCCAACTGTGTATTGGTGGTATCTCATGCCCTTTTGGTGATGCTGGATCACTATGTGGTGCTGACATCTTTGATTGTGTTATTACTCTTTATTTTGCTGAACCGGAAATTCCTTGGAATGATTCTGGAAAAGTTCGGCGGAATTTTAAAAAGATTCAGAATAAAAGGGGGGAAGAGTGATGTATGATTTAAAGGCACTTCAGCGAAAGGAGCTGGAGATTCTCGGACATATTCATAGAGCTTGCGAGCAGTTGGGGGTTCGATATTTTATCATGTATGGAACCCTGTTGGGCGCTGTGCGCCATAAAGGCTTTATTCCTTGGGATGATGATATGGATATCTGTATGACCCGAGAAGATTATGATCTTTTCATTGAAAAGGGTCAGCAATATCTGCCGGAAAACCTGCGGATCCAGCATTATACCACTGAAGCGGATTGTCCGAATATCTTTGCCAAGGTGCGGGATCGCAATACTACTTTTCTTCATAAGGAACATATTGAATTAGATATCAATCAGGGCATATATGTGGATATATTCCCGGTAGACCGAATGCGTGGGACTCGTCCGGCAATCGCATGGGCGCTTTTTCGTCGAACAGTCTTTAATCTGCTAAATGGGTGCTATGATCTTCCGTTCGTAAAAGAAATGGAGCGAGGTCCAAAGCGGATGATTGGTTATCTGGTGCATTATACTGCTTCTATGCTGCTTGTGCGTCCTTCTCGGGCGGCATTTACCAAAAGAGAAGAGAAAAACCGCCGAAAAAAGCATCGTCGGGGCGGCGATCGTGTTTTATTCGTAATTGGAAAAAACACGATCCCCTATTCTCTTTTAAGCGAATATGCTCTTTACGAAATCGAGGGCGAGCAATTTTGGGGACCGAAGGATTACCACACCGTTTTGACGGCTCTTTATGGCGATTATATGCAGCTGCCGCCGGAGGATCAGCGGGAGACTCATGAGCCGTTGTTTGTGGATGTGGACCGTGGGTATAGCAAAGAAGAATTGGATCAGATGAGTTTTTAAAAACGGAGAGAGAAGATGTACGATTTAAAGGATTTGCAAAAAAAAGAGTTGGAGATGCTGGAGCAGATCCATTTTGCTTGTGAGAAGTTGGGAATCCGATATTTTATTATGTATGGAAGCCTGCTGGGTGCTGTGCGTCATAAGGGCTTTATTCCCTGGGATGATGATATGGATATCTGCATGACCCGAGAAGATTATGATGTTTTTATTGAAAAAGGGCAGCAATATCTTCCGGAAAACCTGCAGATTCAGCATTATACCACCGAAGAGGATTGTCCCAATATTTATATCAAAGTGCGGGACCGCAATACCACCTTTTTGCATAAGGAGCATGTTGATTTGGATATCAATCAGGGCATTTTTGTGGATGTGTTCCCTGTGGAGCGGATCAAGGCGGGGAAGTGGCATCAGAAGACAGAGTATCTGAAACGCCGTATTTTCTATACAATGAATAACTGCTATGATCAAGGCTATGTGGATAGCATTATCCGAACCCCCAGTAAGATCATTGGTTGGTGCGTGCATAATATTCTGGATCGGATCTTTATTCGTTCTCGTGCGTCCTTTATTCGTCGGGAGGATCTGCGTCGGCGGCGCCTTCATCAGAAGGGGGATGATCTGGCCTATATTATGCTTCCAATCAAAAAGACGATCGCGCCCTATCATCTCTTTGATGAGCAAGCTCTTTATGAGATTGATGGCAAGCAGTTCTGGGGCCCTAAGAATTATGATGAGATACTGACCATTCTCTATAAAGATTATATGCAACTTCCGCCGGAGGATCAGAGGGTGACCCATCAGCCATTGTTTGTGGATCTTGAACGTGGCTATACTAAGGAAGAATTGAAGGCGATGAATTTTAGTGAATAATAAAAAAGAGGGCTGCTTGGGCAGACCTTTGTAAGGAATAAACGCCTTAGAATTCAAGGTTTTGGCGCAAATCTGCGTTAAAAATACTCACCATCCGGCAGGATGCCTCGTATTTATGCTTTGTTTTGCGTCCAAACTGATTGAATTCTAAGGTGCACGACAGTTTTGAGATACAGATTTTTCGTTCAGGCGAGACAACAAAAACCACGCAAAGCTGACGCATTACGGGGATTTTTTGTTTTGTTTGGGCGGAAAAGATGCTCTCAAAACCGCTTCTTCCTTGCGAAGGGCTGCCCTATGCAGTCCTCTTTTTATTTTACTAATCCAGGATATAAACGTTTACAGCGCGTCTGCCGAAGGCATAGGCCTCTTTGCGGGTGTTAACACAGATGTCGATCTTATAACCTTTAATGGCACCGCCGGTATCGGCTGCGACAGCCTCGCCGTAGATATAGCGGCCGTCGGGGGTCTCGACATAAACGCGAGTTCCCAGGGGGATCACCTTGGGATCCACAGCGACTACGCCCCATTTGGCGGGCAGTCCCGAAGCGGTATAGCCACCTGCAGAGTATGCAGTGGCGGTCATGGAGACGACCTTTTTATAGTTTTTGGGGGCGGTAGAACTTGCCAAGAAGGTACTCTTGACTTTGGTTCCCACCAGAACGATCTTTTCAACCGGCTCTTTGGTTACTTCCGTGGAGATCAACTCCCGATCGGTTTCCTTGCCGTTGACATAGGTGACTTCATAGGTGTTCTTTTTCTCGCCCGTTTCACCCTTCTGCTGGACTTTGGTTTCGCCCACATAGAGGTCATCGGTCTCGACCTTTTTGGTTTCATAGTCGATGGAAACGGTTTCGATCACCTGCTCGCCGGTAACCCGGTCCAAGGTGATCAGCATACCACTGAATACTTCCTCGGTGGTCTCATAGTTGAGGCGGTCTCTTTGCCCGCAGGTAAGACCGGCTTTGGTCAGCGCTTTTGCCACCGACCCTTCGGTCATCATGATCAAGATGGTTTGCCCGTCTGCCTGAACAGAAACTGGGAACGCACGGGTGACGGATAATGTCACCGTCCCGTTTTCTTCGGTCAAGGCGGTTTCATCGCCAACGTTGATGATCAGCCCGCTTTTCTCTAAAATGGAACTTTCAGCGGGGTCGGCGGTATGGTAGGTATAAACCAACTCGCCGTTATCGTAAACTTCCACTTTACGAATGGAAACGGTGATGACCGACATCAGCATGGTCAACACCAAACAGCAGCAGATTACGGTGGTGGGAACTCGATGATGCCCTAAAAACCGCCCTGCC
>JAZNGR010000216.1:0-1716 GCA_045576575.1 Eubacteriales bacterium | reverse complement strand
ATGGCTACGATCCGACTTGCCCTTGGCCGCCCTGCTTGGTGCTTTTGAGGCCCAGAAGGAATTGGGAATTGCCGCCATCGGCGGTAAGGACTCTATGAGCGGTACTTTTGAGAATCTGGATGTACCGCCCACCTTGGTTTCCTTCGCAGTGACCACCGGCAAAACCAATGAGATCACGCCCAACCATTTTAAAAAGGCGGGGAACAAGGTCGTTTTGATCGCACCTGCTTATAATGAAAACCATCTGCCCGATACCGCATCTTTATTGAAGGTTTATGATACAGTTTATGGGCTTTTGCAGAGCGGAAAGGCCGTAACTGCTTATACCCCCGGCTACGGCGGTATTGCCGAGGCAGTAATGAAGATGAGCCTTGGTAACGGCTTGGGCTTTGCCTTTGAAAAGGAACTTTCCATGGATGCCCTCTTTGGATATTGCTACGGCGGCTTCCTGCTGGAGGTGACCGAAGAAGTAGAGGGCACCCTGATCGGTACCATCACTAAGGAGGCGGTCTTCGCCAAGGGTGAGGATGCCGTTTCTTTGGCAGAGATCCAAAAGATCTATGAAGATAAGCTGGAAAGTGTTTACAGCTGCAATATCACCCATGGGGAACAGCCCATGGAGACCTTCTCTTATGAGACCAAGGAACGGGTAGCCCCCGCCATTAAGGTGGAGAAGCCCAAGGTGTTGATTCCTGTTTTCCCCGGTACGAACTGCGAATTTGATAGCGCCCGCGCTATGCGGGATGCCGGTGCCGATGCAAAGATCCTAGTGATCAATAACCGCACCGCCGAGGGCATCTCCCGCAGTGTGGAGCAGTTTGCCGAAGAACTGAAAACAGCGCAGATGATCTTTGTGCCCGGCGGATTCTCCGGCGGCGATGAGCCCGATGGCTCCGGTAAGTTTATTACTGCGTTTTTCCGCAATGCCGCTATCCGCGAAGGGGTGACCGATCTTCTGGAAAACCGCGATGGCTTGATGCTGGGTATCTGCAACGGCTTCCAGGCATTGATCAAACTGGGGCTTGTGCCTTACGGTAAGATTATTGATACGGATGAGCATTGTCCCACTCTGACCTTTAACACCATCGCCCGTCACCAGTCCAGATTGGTGCGCACCCGTATTGCTTCTAATAAATCTCCTTGGTTGGCAGAAACTAATGTGGGCGATATCTATACAGTGCCCATTTCTCACGGCGAGGGTCGTTTCCTTGCCGATGAAAAACTAATTCGCCAGTTGGCAGCTAACGGTCAGATTGCAACGCAGTATGTTGATTTTGACGGCAACGCCACCTCCGATGTGCAGTTTAACCCCAATGATTCCTGCTTCGCTATCGAGGGTATCACCTCTCCCGACGGCAGAGTCTTCGGTAAGATGGGGCATTCCGAGCGTATCGGTAAGTATCTCTATAAGAATGTAGTTGGTGAGTATGATATGCAGATGTTCCGTTCTGCAGTAAACTATTTTAAGAAATAAGGAGCAATCAAAATGGCTTATTTGTCTGATATTGAAATCGCCCAGCAATGCAAAATGAAGCATATTTCCGAGATTGCTAAGGTTGCTCATGTGGATGAGGATTACCTGGAGTATTACGGAAAATATAAGGCGAAGATCGATCTTTCACTTCTGAAGGATGAGTCCAGAACCAACGGTAAGCTGATTTTGGTGACGGCCATTACCCCCACTCCCGCGGGTGAGGGTAAGACCACCACCACCAT
>JAZNGR010000215.1:0-9315 GCA_045576575.1 Eubacteriales bacterium | reverse complement strand
AATTTTTCGCATGGCAATGCGGTTTTCAAGAAAACCGACCCTTCTAAGATCTCTCATAAAAACAGCGCCTCTTTTCGGCTGATCAAGTCCAAATTACCGCTGAAAAATGCCTTTAAGATCGGCGGCAGCAGCCTGAAACATAAGAAGTTCCGCTTGGTGATGACCATCCTGCTTTCCTGCGTGGCCTTCGGGCTGTTTGGGCTGTCGGATACCTTCGGCGCCTATCACCATGTAAACACCTGCACCGAGTCCATGATCGACTCTCAGATCAGCTATACCTCCATCCGAAAATCCATCCTGCGGGGAGAGGGGGAGAATGCCTATTGGAATGATTACGGCTATACCCTCACCGAGAAGGATCTTACCGCCTTTGAACTGGAAACGGGGGTACACCTGAAGGGGGTCTATGATCCCTTGACCGGTATGAGCTTTGAGCACCATCTCAACCCCAAGGCGGAACTCAATAAATCGGATGTTTCCCTCTACGCCACCACTCTCAACGGTTTTGCGGGGATCACCGATGCCGATCTTTCGGCTATGAACTTTCCGCTGATCGCCGGTCGGTTGCCCCAAGGAAAGAATGGCGAGATCGCCATCAGCCGTTATGTGGCGGAAAGCTTTCTTCGGGGGCAATACGGGGATGGAAGCGGCTATCGCACCATTACCGAGCCCAAGGAACTGATCGGTCTTTCGCTGACCGTCGATGAAGCAACCTATACGATCGTGGGCATTGTGGATACCAAGTTGGATCTGGAACGCTATGCCGTTCTGGGAGAGGAGCCGGAGCATCTTTCCACCGCCGAGGAATTGGTGCGCTATGCACTGATGCACGAATTTACCTATGCCTCCAACTACAGTCTGGCGAGGGTTGCCATGGTCAGCCCTGAAATGCTGGAGCAGATCATGAGCGAGGCTTTGCCTCTGCGGGAGACCTCTTCCGGTCACCTTTCGATCTATAACGAGGAGTTCTATCTCCAAAGCGATATGGTGGGTAAATTGGAGGAACTTGCCCATCGGGTCACCTGGATAGACGGCAAGGCAAGAGAGCGGCTGGCGGAGAATGAGATCGTGATCTCCTCCAACCAATTGATGAATTATGAAGGTGCCTTCGGGCAGACCCCCGAAGAGGTGCTTGAAAATATGCAGACGCTGGAAGGCTATGCTTATCTTTACGACCAAGAGATGGCCCGGGAGCTGGGAAGCGACATCAGGATCGTCGGTGTTGTGGAACTGAAGGAAAATGAAGAGGCCTTTTTCACCCTGGTAAACGATCAGCTTTATGCCGATCTGGTAAAGGGCTCCGAAGGTCCTTACAGCCATGCGGTGGGCGGAATGCCTGCCCAAAAGGCGGAGATCCGCGAAATGGTGGCCTATTGCTATAATGAAGAGGGGGGCATCCGCTTCCCCTTGCAGAATTCGGTGACCTATGAACTGGATACGGTTCATGAGGTCCTTCAGCGGATGGCAAAAATCTTTCTTTATGTGGGGCTGGGCTTTGCCCTCTTTGCGGCGCTGATGCTCTCCAATTTCATCGCTACCAGTATCTCTTATAAAAAGCAGGAGATCGGCATTCTGCGCGCTATCGGCTCCCGCAGCAGCGATGTATTCCGCATCTTTTTCTCTGAAAGCTTTATTATTGCGATGATCAATTTTGTGCTCTCCTCCCTGGGGGTTCTGGCGGCAACGGTTCTGGTAAACTACATTTTGCGCCATAATGCGGGCATTCTGATCACTGTTCTGACCTTCAGCCTCCGTCAGGTTTTGTTGCTCTTCGGCGTCAGCCTTTTGGTGGCGGCGGTAGCCAGCTTCCTGCCGGTCTGGCGGATCGCTAAAAAGCGCCCCATCGATGCCATTCGCAACCGTTGAGGGGAGGGGTAATGATGAAAAAATGGCTTAAAATTACCCTTGGGCTCCTGCTGATTTTTGTTTTGCTCGGAGGAGGCTTTGCGATTGATTATTTCGGGCTGATCCCCGAAAAAAGCTACAGTTCCTCTCATTTCGGTATCCAAACCTTGAAAAGCACAGTGGATTTCAACGGCAACGGTATTGATGATTATTCCGATTTTGTGGCAGGCGCGCGGTTGGATGCCCAAAACCGCCCCAAATACGACGGTTCTTATTTCAGCGGCGGTTATCCGCCCGAGGAGATCGGCGTCTGCACCGATGTGGTATGGCGCGCCTTCCGCCGGGCGGGCTATAACCTGAAAGAGATGGTGGATGCGGATATTGCCGCTCGCCCCGAGGCCTATCCTCATATTACCGATGCCGATCCCAACATTGATTTTCGGCGGGTGACCAATCTGCGGATCTTTTTTGAAGAATACGGCATTTCTCTTTCGGTCGATAAAGGAGAGATCGCCGATTGGCAGCCGGGAGATATTGTGGTCTTCGGCAATGATAAGCATATCGGCATCGTTTCCGATAAGCGCAACAAGGAGGGGCAACCCTATATCCTGCATAACGGCGGGCAATATCAGCGGGAAGAGAACTATCTGCCCGATGCGAAGGTGACGGCTCGCTTTCGTTTTGACGCCTCTGTTCTTTCAAAAGAAGGATTGATTCCTTGGAAGGCGGCGGAGATATAATCTAAAAAACAGCACCGGAAAATTCCGGTGCTGTTTTTATTATATTGACAAAATGTTTTTAATTTAATATAATACAATTGGATTTTTGCGATTTGTGTGAAAATCATGATTATCTTTAAAAGAGGCGACGATTGATGAAATCTGCGATTGAACATAATAAAAATCGGTGGAAAGAAAAAGCGCTGTTGATCGGTCTTTTTGATCTGATCTTGCTGGGCGGTTCTTATCTTTTTGCATTGCTGTTGCGGTTTGATTTTTCCTTTACCGCGATTCCTTATGAGTGTATCGACGGATATGTTCGAGTGGTACCGTTTTTTGCGGTTGCCACTTTGGCAGTCTTCTTTTTCTGTCGGTTGTATCATAGTATTTGGCGGTTGATCAGTATCACCGAATTGATGGCGGTCATCAAAGCCTATGTGGTTTTGATCCCGATCTATGTGCTAATCGTATGGTTGGTTCAGCCGCCGGTGATGCCCTATTCGTTCTATATCATGGGCTATGTAATGAGCTTTTGTTTGACGATGGGACTTCGGGTTTCTTTCCGTGTGATTCGAAACTGGATTACCGGCTGGACTTCCAGTAACGAGAATCGTTATATGATCATCGGCGCCGGTGCCGCCGGTCAGATGCTGATCCGTGAATTGCAAAATTCCGATCAGTTTACCGCCGATTCCAAGGTCTGCTGTGTTATTGATGATAACCCTAATAAAAAGGGTCGTATGATCGAAGGCGTGGATATTGTCGGGAACCGCAGCTGCATTGAGGAAATGGCGAAAAAATATGAGATCACTCATATCGTTTATGCCATTCCCAGTTTGGATCTGCAGGAGCGCACCGCGATTTTGGAGATTTGTAAGCATACCGGTTGCAAACTGCAGACTATCCCCGGAATGTATCAGTTGGTCAGCGGGGAAACAAAGGTCAGTAAACTGCGGGATGTGGATATTATTGACCTGCTGGGTCGCGATCCGGTGCAGGTCAATAACGATGAGATCTTAGAGGATATTGCCGATAAGGTGGTCTTGGTTACCGGCGGCGGCGGATCCATCGGTAGTGAACTTTGCCGTCAGATCGCCCGCGCTATCCCTAAGATGCTGATCATCTTTGATATTTACGAGAATAACGCCTACGCCATTCAGCAGGAACTCAAGCGGAATTATCCCCACTTGAATTTGGAAGTACTGATCGGTTCGGTTCGGAATACCGAGCGAATGGATAGCGTGATGAATACGTACCGTCCCGATATCGTGTTCCATGCGGCTGCGCATAAACACGTTCCGCTGATGGAAGATAGCCCCAATGAAGCCATCAAGAATAATGTGATGGGCACCTATAAGACCGCGGTTGCCGCTGCCAAATACGGCGTGAAGAAATTTGTGTTGATCTCCACCGATAAAGCAGTGAACCCCACCAATATCATGGGCGCATCCAAGCGTCTTTGTGAAATGGTGGTGCAGATGATGGAGCGCCAGAGTCCCGATACCAGTTTTGTGGCAGTGCGATTCGGCAATGTGTTGGGCAGTAACGGCAGTGTGTTGCCGCTCTTCCGGAAGCAGATTGCTGAGGGCGGCCCCGTTACCGTAACTGATAAGCGGATCATCCGCTATTTCATGACGATTCCCGAGGCAGTGTCGCTGGTTTTGCAGGCATCTTATTATGCTAAGGGCGGCGAGATCTTTGTGTTGGATATGGGCGATCCGGTGAAGATCGACGATATGGCGCGCAACCTGATCCGTCTTTCCGGCTTTACCCCTGATGTAGATATTAAAATCGTTTATACCGGTCTTCGTCCCGGCGAAAAACTCTATGAAGAGATGTTGATGAACGAAGAGGGTTTGGAGACCACGGACAATCAGCTGATTCATATTGGCAAACCCATTGAAATGGACGATGAGTGGTTTAAAGAAAAATTGGCGGAACTGAATACCGCCAGCCGCGGCGAAAGCAAGCGGATCAAGGAACTGGTCTCTGAGATCGTTCCCACCTATCAGTATAAAAGACGGAAGTTTGCAACCCAAGAATTCAACAAAATAGGAGTTTAAGCAATGATGAATATTCCCTTTTCTCCTCCGGATATCTCGGAGGTAGAGGTTCAAGAAGTGATAGAGGCTCTTCGGTCCGGATGGATTACTACAGGCCCCAAAACAAAAGAATTAGAGCGTCAGGTGGCAGAATACTGCGGTGCTAATCGTGCGGTTTGCCTGAATTCTCAAACCGCCTGTGCGGAAATGGCATTGCATCTTTTGGGGATCGGTCCTGGGGATGAGGTCATTGTTCCCGCCTATACTTATACTGCTTCTGCATCGGTGGTCTGCCATGTGGGCGCTACTGTTGTGTTGGTGGATTGCCAAAAGGATTCTTATGAAATGGATTATGATCAGGTGGAGGCAGCAATTACTGCCAAGACCAAGGCGATCATTCCGGTGGACCTGGGCGGTGTGCCTTGTGATTATGATCGGCTGTATGCCATTGTGGAAAAAAAGAAGGATCTCTTTAGCGGCAATACCAAGATCCAAAAAGCCTTGGGTCGTATTGCTATTATGGCAGATACTGCCCATGCATTCGGAGCTTCTCGCGGGGACAAGCCTATCGGGTGTGTAGCCGACTTTTCCTCTTTTTCCTTCCATGCGGTGAAGAATTTTACGACTGCAGAAGGTGGCGCTTTAACTTGGAATCCCATTCCCGGTGTCAGCGATGAGGAGATCTATAAGCAGGTACAGTTGTTTTCACTCCATGGTCAGTCCAAGGATGCCCTTGCCAAAACGAAATTGGGTGCTTGGGAATATGACATTGTTGGTCCTTGGTATAAATGCAATATGACCGATGTGGCGGCGGCAATCGGTTTGGCGCAGATGAAGCGCTATCCCGCTATGCTGGCGCGGCGCAAGGAGATCATCGAGCGCTTCGACAGCGCCTTTCACCCCTTAGGGGTAGAGACCCTGCGGCATTATACCGATACCTATCAGTCCTCCGGTCATCTTTATCTCACCCGTGTGCCCGGGATCACTCCCGAGCAGCGCAATGAGATCATCATTAAGATGGCGGAGCAGGGGATCGCCTGCAATGTTCATTATAAGCCTCTGCCGATGCATACTGCTTATAAGAATATGGGCTTTGATATCAAGGATTACCCCAACGCGTATGCCCATTTTATTAATGAGATTACTCTGCCCCTTCATACCTGCCTGAAGGATGAAGAAGTGGATTATATCATCGAAACCTACACCAATATTCTGAAAGAGTATCTGAAATGATTTTAAAAAAATGGGAAGACCTTCCCCAAGAATTAAAAACCGAAGCAGTGCGCCCCTATTATGAGGCGCTTTGCTGCAAAAAGGGCAGTCTTTTAGCCAAGCGGGTGTTTGATGTGGCGGTGTCTTTGGTGATGCTGCTGTTGCTGTCGCCTGTTTTTCTGGTGCTGGCCATTGCCATCAAGCTGGATTCCAAAGGCCCCGTCTTTTACCGCCAGGTGCGGGTAACGCAATACGGGAAGGAATTCCGCATCTTTAAGTTCCGTACCATGGTGCAGAATGCCGATCGTATCGGCGCTCAGGTGACGGTGGGAAACGATGCCCGCATCACCCGGGTGGGGAAGCTGATCCGCGCTTGTCGCTTGGATGAAATCTGCCAATTGATTGATGTATTGCGGGGAACCATGACCTTTGTGGGTACTCGCCCCGAGGTGCCCAAGTATGTGGCAGCCTATACTCCCGAGATGATGGCGACCTTGTTGCTGCCCGCCGGCGTGACCAGTTTAGCCAGTATTATGTACAAGGATGAGGATCAGCTTTTAGCCGGTGCAGAGAATGTGGATAAAACTTATGTTGAGGACGTACTGCCCGAAAAGATGCGTTATAATTTGAAAGCAATAGAAGGCTTCAGCTTTTGGGGTGATATTAAGCTTATGTTTAAGACGGTGGGCGCCGTTTTAGGCTTGGTGCAGACCGAGAAATCGGATGGAAAGAATTGTGAGGTTTAAGACATGGGAACGATTAAGTACAGAGAACTGAATATCGGGCATCTTTGTAAAAAGATATGTATACGCTGGCGCCTAGTTTTGGCAAGTGTTTTAATATCTGTTGCGTTATTTTTGTTGCTGGGCATTGTACTTTCGGTAAAGGAGATGCTGGATGCCATGGCCTTGCGAGATGCGTTGCTGGCTGCAGGAAATGCTGTAGAGGCTGAAAAAATGATGATCCCCGGCATCGTGTGGTTTGATAAGGCATTTATCCTGGTTGGAGTGGTTATCGGGCTCTTTTTTTCGTTTGCTTTCGTTGGTGCACCGTATATTTTGTCTCCGTCGATCAGATGTAAAGAGGAAGTGAAGGATTGCCTTAGTATCCCGCTTTTGGGAGTTATTGCGAAAGAAACGGTAGTGGAGAGTAAGAGTAAGATTGATAAGTGGCTTTCTTCACATCTCTATCCTCGACCGGAGAATACCAATGAAGCGGTTTTGCAAATTGCGGCAATGGATATTGCCTGCAGTGCAAAGAAAAGCGGGATTAAATCGGTACATTTTGCCAGTTGTATCACATCGGGTGAAGTGGAGAACATCGTTGACTGCGTTTCTGCGGGCCTGTCCGAGCAGGAAATTCAAACCAGTTTTGATAAAAGTGTATTAGGGAACCCCGAATCCTTCAGAAGATTGGTGGAGGCTCAAAGTGTTGTTTTGGTGGAAAAGGTTGGTCAGTCATGTTATGATCGCGTCGTTGAGGTTCTGATGTACTGCAGTAGATATGAAATTCCGGTTATTGGCTATATTTTGATTGAAGAATAAGCCTTGGTAGTTATCAAACCGACCCTCTGATTTTTCAAAACGAGGTAAAGAAGTGCTTGTATTTTTGATATTATTGACAATTGGCACGGTGAGTTTTGCGATTCCCCGCCGATATATGAAGGGTTATTTCATTTTATCGGCGGTTGTGATTAGTGCGCTTTTTTTCTTCTATATTCCGCCTGAATCGGATGATTTATTCCGGTACTATAGTTTATTTGACCTGGTAGAGCATATAAATTTTAGCGAATATTTTCATGGGAAGTACGGAACTGATAATTGGCTGTGGAATTATATGCTTAATGATTATAAAGCAAACGCGGGTACCTTTTCCTTTCTTCTTTTTTTTGTTTCAAGAACCGGGATAAAACAACTGCTGACATTTACTTGCTCTATGCTTACGTATCTTCCGCTGTTTATGTTGGTCTGGGAGATCTGCAGCAAAGAAAAGAAATCAAAGAGCACGTTGTGTATGTGCTTTATTATTATTCTCGCCTGTATTGATTTTCGGTTTGTCAGTTGCCTAAGAAATCTGTCTGCATATGCGCTTTTTACCTATGTGTTATATCAAGATCTAGTAATGAAAAAGAAAACACTATGGTGTTTTATTGTGTATTTCATATTATGTAGGCTCCATATGGCATGCGTGGTTATGCTGGCTATGAGAGTTGTGGTCCTGCTGTTCAATAACCGTTTCAGGTGGATAATCGTTGGTGTACTGACCTTGACCCAATCCTTAAGCGGATTGATGGTTTTTATTTTGAACACCTTCTTTTTTCAGGTTCCGCTATTGCAGAAACTTTCCGAAAAGATCAAGGTTTATTTTATATTACGGACGGGCTATAATGTTAAGGGCAGTTTGTTCTTTATCGGATCAATCGGCATGGTTATACTGCTCTATCTGTTTGTAAAGAAATCCGGTATAATTTCCGAAAAATATAAAAAATATGAAACTATATTTTTATATATGACGGCATTCACGGTTGGCAGTATAGGGCAATATGATGTTCTGATGAGAAACTGTGAATTGATTGTAATGATGGGACTTCCTTTTATAGCAATTTGGTTCAACGAAAAACTGGTCGTTCAAGACCGCTCCATAAAGTTGGTGTCCTTGAACCGAGCGGAAGAAATACAGAGTGTTATCGCAATGCTCGCATGTGTAGGCTTAATTGCTTTATCGGTTATTTTTTACACCTTGTTTTCGTATCTACCGATGGATTCCGGCTTCTTTATAGGGTGATTTATAATGGACAAAGTTCGTATATCAAAAAAAACAGAAAGAAACACAAGCATCGAAATGGCGCGAATTCTCGCCATTTTCTGCGTTGTGCTGTCACATTTTTGTGTACACAGCAATTTTGATTTTCCAAGTGATAGAGTGACACTCAATCATCTGCTGGTTCAAATGGGGTCGGTTGGTGAGATTGGTGTTACTTTATTTGTTTTGATCAGCGGCTATTTTTCAATCAAACAAAAACAAAGCGTGCGAAAACTTGTTTACCTTGTTTCGCAGATCTGGATATATAATGCGGCAATACTTTTTGGCGCAGTAATGTTAAGGGTACGATTTGATGTTTCGTCAATGATTCGGTATCTTGTGCCGATCTACAATACTCATTGGTTTGCTTATGTATATTTAGTGCTTCTCATTTTGATGCCATATATTAACAAACTTGTGTTGGCACTTGATAAGAATGCATATATTAAACTTTTGCTCATTGTTGGGGGAATGTGGAGCGTCGTTTATTCCTTCACAGGTGCGGATTTGAATTTTTCTTATCTGGCGTGGTTTATTTACTTATATATGATTGGTGCATATATTCGGTTGTATAGCGAGAAAAAAACAAGCCGGAAGAAATGGGTACTACTGTTGATCGTTTGCTTATTGTTGCTGTTTTTGAGTACCGTTGTTATCAATCTGCTTGGACTGCGTTTAGGCTTTTCTCTCGCAAA
>JAZNGR010000214.1:0-20835 GCA_045576575.1 Eubacteriales bacterium | reverse complement strand
GATGACCAAAAACCATTGCTTCTCCAACCCCGCCTCTACCGCGATTTGAGAGCCGGTTACCGCAAAAGCGCCCAACCCCAAGGCATCGAATATATTATTGATCTTCTCGATGGCGGCCTCATTGGAAAAATACCGCTCTTTTAAAAGGCGGGCGACAAAGAACACCCCAATGGCTGCCGCTGTCCCTGCCAACAGCATCCAATAATTGGTAAAGAATCGCGGAGGAACCTCCCCCAACAAACAATCCCGCAGGATACCGCCGCCAAAGGCAGTCACCAAACCCAAGAGGGTTACGCCGAAAAGATCCAAATTCTTTTTGACCGAAACCATCGCTCCCGATACCGAGAAGGCGATCACGCCGATCAATTCCAAAAGTATAAACAAGTAGCGCATTTTCTCACCCGTTTCATTTTAATGAATCGTGAATAACAAGCCGCTTTTCGCGCTCTGCAAAAGCCTTATTTTTTAATTGCGCAGCGAATGAATGGGCGCGGGGATCCGTCCGCCGCGGCTGATAAACTTCTCGCTGCTCTCCCGATGGATCGGCATAATAGGCGCCTCACCCAACAGCCCACCAAACTGCACCGTATCGCCCACATCCTTCCCAATAGCGGGAATAACGCGCACCGCGGTGGTCTTATTATTGATCACACCGATGCTGATTTCATCGGCGATAATGGCAGAGATGGTGGAGGCAGGGGTATCGCCGGGGATGGCGATCATATCCAATCCTACCGAACAAACCGCCGTCATCGCTTCCAGCTTATCCAAGGTCAGAACCCCTTCGCTTGCGGCGCGGATCATGCCCGCATCTTCAGAAACGGGGATAAAGGCGCCCGAAAGTCCGCCCACATGGGAGGATGCCATGGTACCGCCTTTTTTGACGGCATCATTCAACAGAGCGAGGCAGGCGGTGGTTCCATGGGTACCGCAACGCTCCAAGCCCATCTCTTCCAGAATATGAGCCACCGAATCGCCCACCGCAGGAGTGGGTGCCAAAGAGAGATCCACAATGCCATAGGGCACATTCAGCCGACGGCAGGCTTCATTGGCGACCATCTGACCCATGCGGGTAATCTTAAAGGCGGTCTTTTTCACAATATCGGCGATCTCGGTAATATCCGCATCGGGATGCTTGGCAATGGCACTGCTGACCACCCCGGGTCCCGAAACGCCCACATTGATCACGCACTCTCCTTCTCCAACGCCATGGAAGGCACCCGCCATAAAGGGGTTATCCTCCGGCACATTGGCAAAAACCACCAACTTGGCGCAACCGATAGAATCTTCTTCGGCGGTGGCTTCGGCACATTCCCGAATGATCTCACCCATCAATTTCACTGCATCCAAATTGATGCCCGCCTTGGTGGTTGCCACATTGATGGAAGAACAGACCCGCGAAGTTTCTTTCAAAGCCCGAGGCAGAGAGCGGATCAAATTCAGATCGCTTTGGGTTGCTGCCTTATGGACCAAGGCGGAAAAACCGCCCACAAAGTTGATGCCACAGGTGATGGCGGCCCGCTCCAAGGTCTTTGCCACCTCCACCATATCGTCTACCGAATAGCCGGGGGTCACCAAGGCAATGGGCGTAACCGACACCCGCTTATTGATAATGGGTACTCCATAGGTTTTGGCAATCTCTTCGCCGGTAGCGACCAAGTTGCCTGCCAAGCGGGTGATCTTTTCATAGACCCGCTCACAGAATTTTTTTACATCCCGATCCACACAATCGAAGAGGGAGATGCCCATGGTAATGGTGCGGACATCCAGATGTTCCTCGTCGATCATCTTAATGGTTTCAATAATATCTCCGTGATTCAGCATGGGCACGATCCTCAAATTCTGTGCATGGCGTCAAAGACGTCTTCATGCATCACATGGATCACCAGACCCATCTCCTTACCGGCATCTTCCAACTCTTTGGACAGAGAAACGAAATCCTTTTCACTCTTTTCATTCATACTGACCCACATGATCATGGTAAAGGTCTCATGGAGTACCTTTTGGGTGATGTCGTTGATATTTACATTATTATCGGCGCAGATATTGGAAAGGCGCGCGATGATGCCCACCCGATCCTTGCCAATTACAGAAATCACTGCATTCATATTGGTTCCTCTTTTCTTTTAAATTGCTTTTATTTTAACATATTTCTTCTAAAAATCAATCCCATCCTTGCAAATTCGACCCTTTCTTGATAAAATAAAATCATCAACACAGAAACGAGACTTTATTATGAATACTGTCACCTTAAGATCCTATGCAAAAATCAACTTAAGTCTCGATGTGACCGGTACCCGAGAAGACGGGTATCATCTTCTGGAATCGGTCTTTCAGCAGATCTCTGTTTACGATCAGATCCGCGTTTGTAAAGAAGATGGGAACGGCGGCATTCGCATTCATTGTACCCCTTCTTATATCCCCAACGATGAGCGGAATATCGTGCACAAAACTGCGACTGCCTTTTTCAAAGCGGCAGGCATCGAGCAATATCAAGTCTTTATTGATCTGAAAAAAACCATCCCTTCCGGAGCAGGATTGGGCGGTGGAAGTGCCAACGGCGCCACTGTTTTTTCCGCCCTCTGCCGTTTATACGGCGTTTCCTTCTCCACCGAAGAAGCCATCCGCATCCTCTGCCCCTTGGGCGCAGACATCCCGTTCTTTTTATACGGCGGGACCATGCTGGCAAAAGGGGTGGGCGAAATCCTGACTCCCGCCCCGACACTAAAGGATTGCTACATTGTGTTGGCAAAACCCAAGGCAGGCGCTTCCACCAAGCAGATCTTTGAATATCTGGAAGAAACCGGCATCCCCCGCCATCCCGATACCCAAGGGGTTTTAAAGGCTTTGGGAAACGGCGATCTTTCCGCTTTAGAGCAGGCGACCGGCAATGTTTTGGAAACAGCCACTTTTGCTCTAAAGCCGCAGGTCAAAGAATTTAAGGAAGCTCTCCAAGCCGAAGGCGCCAAGGCAGCATTGATGAGCGGAAGCGGCAGTTGCGTGTTTGGACTGTTTGAAGAGGAAGAGGCTGCAAAAAAAGCAGCAAATAAAATGCGGAGATTTACCCGAACGGTCTTTATCGCCCATCCGATCCATCGCCCTTCCCGCACCCAATTTGAATAAAGAAATATGACCACCGAGTTGTGGCCCTTCCGCAACAACTCGGTGGTTTTGTTTATATTTTACCACAATTTATGCATTGTTTCTTTCCATAAAATGGAGTATGATTAAACCATGGATATGAAAAATTTGAAAAAACAGAATATAAACCTTATCCCCGACATTCCCAATCCCACGCCCGATTATTACTGCACCTGGCAGACCCAGCTTTACGCCACCTGCGACGGCAAGCCCGAGGGCCAGCGCGCCATTATCGGCGAAACCGGAATGTTTGCCAAGGAAAAGCCCTTCGGCTGGGCGTACTTTTACGAAAACGCCCGTCGGGATCTCCTTTTTATTATGGATGACAGCTGGGATGTTCCCCTTGAGGATGACCCCACCTACTATGGCTCTTTGCTTTTAAATGAGGAGAAATTCCCCGAAAGCTGCAAGGATGCCCCCTCCCCTGCCGCTGCGCTGAAAGCGTTGACGGAGCGGATGAAGGCGCTGGGCTGGAAGGGTCTGGGCGGATGGGTCTGCGCCCAGGAATCGGAGCGTTTTTGCGGGGACCGAAGCCCCGAAGAGTATTGGAAGGATATGCTCATCGCCGCCCGGGAGGCGGGCTTTGCCTATTGGAAGGTGGATTGGGGCAAAAAGGATACCGATCTTGCTTTTCGCCGGATGCTGACCGATTTGGGACGCAAATATGCCCCCGATCTCATTATTGAGCATGCCAAATGCCCTCAAGCGGTGCCTTATGGTGACGCTTACCGCACCTATGATGTGCCCGCCATTATGTCCATCCCCATGACCTTGCAAAAGATTCGGGAATTTAGCGATTGCCCTGCCCCCAAAGAGGGAAATATGGGGTTGCTCAACTGCGAGGATGAAGCCTATATCGCCGCGGCAGGCGGCTTTTCCATGGGCATTATGCGCCACCCCTACCACGGCGCCTTTACCAACGGCATCGCCGATGTTTCCTTTCCCGAATTTCATCGAGATCTAAAGTCCAAGATGGCAGAAGTCATTCGTGCTGCCCGTTGGCATCGCATCGCACCCGCCTTTGCCATGGACGGAGCAAAGATGACCGTGGATCCCCAAGACCTTTGCGATACTTGGCATTTTGAAAATAAAGAGATCGAGCTGGAAGATTGGTGGTTCCGCAAGCCCTTTATCCTCGATTGCATCAAGGGGGAGGTTCTCACCAAAACCGCCCCTGCGCGCATTGCCCGCAACTGCCCCTTGGCTGAGGTGGAGCCCGATGAAAACGGGGATGTTGCCTATACAGTTTGCGCCCGCAATCCCAACGGTGCTTTTTCCATTGTGACCTTGGGCAGAACCCATGAACGCAGTTATTTTATGCCCCGCTGCAACATAACCGCCCAAAGCGGCGACGCCGCTACCATCGGCATTTTCGGCTGCTATGAGAGCCTGACCCTCAACACCTCATTTGCCACTGTAAAGCGGGTTCTGATGCAGGACCTTGCGGGTGATGCCGCCTATGATGTAACCAAACAGGTCGTCTTTGAAAACAAAGCTCTTACCATCCCCGGCGATCTGATTCAAACCATTGGCACTTCCGCCCAAAAAGAAAACGACACCTCCGAACCGGGCGTGGTTTTAAGCCTTGAATTTTAACCAAATCCATGGTATACTATGGGTATATCATTGAAAGGTTTTGATCGTAACTATGCGTTTGCAAGAATCCGGCGAAATGTATCTGGAGACCATCTATGTCTTATCGAAGAAGAGCAAGGATGTTCATTCGGTAGATGTGGGAGAATATATGGGTTATTCCAAGCCCAGCGTCAGCCGAGCCATCGGTCTTTTAAAAGAGGGCGGATTTGTTTTGATGGGCAAAGACGGCGCCCTGACCCTCACCGATGATGGCTTGGCGGTCGCCAAAAAGATCTATGAGCGACATACGCTTTTGAGCGCCTTTTTGGTGCAGTTGGGCGTGAGTGAAGAAATCGCCGCCGAGGATGCCTGCAAAATGGAGCATGATATTTCCGACGCCACCTTCAAGGCGATCAAAGAATTTATGGAGCGCTGAAAATCAAATAAAAGGGGCTGTAAAAAACATTGTTTTTTACAGCCCCTTCTTAATAAAGCAAAGACCGCCGAAAAAGGAACACTTTTTCAGCGGTCTGCTTTTTAAAAGATGTATTCGGAGCAGATCCCCAAATGATCCGATGCCCAGCGCCCTAAATACTTATAATAGGCCGCATCGGTCTCGGGATCATAATCGGGATTCAGCCCGCCGAAAGGCTCATCGGTAACCAAAATCTCATTAAATTCATCAAAGACCTCTTCCAACACCTTATAGGAAATAGGCAGCGCCTTTCCGTCGGTGAAATGGAAGTCGATACGAGGGGTAACCACGCCTGCGGCGGTAATATTATTGCCGAATTTGGGGAAGGTGCCTTGATAGTTCTTAAACTCAACCGCCATATCATCAAAATTTGCGTTACGGATAATATTATAAGCCTTACGGTCACAGGTGAGATTATAGTTCAAGTTAAAGTCACCGCCCAAAATAACCGGTGCATCACCATACTTCTCGCAATACAGATCCGCCCGCTCCACCAAAAGGTTCATGGCGGGGACCAACGAGGCTTCCACTGCCGCAGCGGTATCGTCTGCGTTGGGACCATGGATATTATAATAATAGAACTCCTTGCCTGTATAATTATCATGGAGTTTGACCCAAATGCACTGGCGCTGACGGCCGTCTACATACTCGCCGCTTTCATTGGGCTCAAGAACATTATTTTCCGTACCGAACATGGGAGACATCACATCGGGAGTAGTGGAGAACCAGAAATTACCCTTGATCTCATTTCCATTTGCATCCTTGCAGAGATCGAAGCGGTCATTCTTCCAGAAGATGGCCATCTTCTCCTCCAGATACTTGGGAGTTTCAGCGCTGGTGCCAGCGCCCTCTATTTCATTGAGAGAAAGATCCACGCGACAAACAATATGCGCTTCATATTCGGGGGTATCACCGGTAATGGGGAAAATCTTCTTTTCAAAGCCGTTATACCAATGAGTCCAACGATATTCTACCAAACCGCAAACGTCAGGATCATACGCTTCCATCAAGTTGGCCATCCGCGCCACACGATTGGCATTGGAGATGATGGCGGGAGAGGCCGAACCGCTGCTATGCAAAAGATTTTGAGAAATGATCTTCACAACTTTTTCTTTGATATAATAAGTACCGTTCATACTTTGCTGCGCAACGGTGTCGCCGGAAGCAGGCGCAATCAATGTGACATCAAAATTTGGAGAAACATACCGCAATAATTGCGCAAGATCGGAAGTATCGGCTACAGCATCTCCGTTAGTAAATAACCCATGCATATTTACTGCGCCGGTATAGCTCTGATCGGCAAACACGCGAATGGCAATCAATGCATCCAACGCATTGGCTTTTCCGTCACCGTTGACATCCCCGGCAACATTTGACTCTGCCGCCGCAGGCAGGGATGCACCCAGCATCATGGTCACTGTCATTAAAAGGGCAAGAATTGCCGCCATTGTCTTTTTCATGGTTTTACCGCCTTTTTCTTTAAATATGTCAGTTGATCACAAAATCGGCGCAAACACCGAAATGATCCGATACATAATAACCGTTGGTCCGGTCGTCTGCCTCGGTGGTCCAATTGGTGTTGATGCCGCCGAAGCCGCTGGGAATAATATTATAATCTGCGTCGAAAGTATCCTGCATCACATGATGATAAACAGGCACCGCGCGAGCGGGATCCTTCACATAGAAGATATCGCCGCGCACGGGAATAGACCCGTCATCCTTAACATTTCTGCCCCAACGGGGGAAGGTGCCCTGCATATCATTGAACATCACGCCCACATCGGTATATTCCGATTCAATAGTCTCGATGGCCAGAGCGTCGGACTCATTATAATAGTCCACATTGAAGTCGCCGGTCACGATCACCGCCGCATCCCCGTATTTTTCTAAAATCAAATGAACCTGATCAACGACGGTCTGCATGGTAAAGGTACACAGCACCGGCGCATCTGCATCCGCCGCATTGATACCATGACAATTGACAACATAAAACTCCTCACCGGTCTGGTTGTCGTGCAGTTTGACCCAGGCGCTCTGGCGCTGGCGACCGTCATAATAGCACTGATCCTCTTCCGACCAGGTTACATCCTCAATGGTAGAGCCATAGGCGGGAGAAGGAACATCGGGGGTCTCGGAGAACCAGAACTGCCCCTTGGCCTCGTTGCCGGAGGAATCCTTGCAAAGATCGAAGCGGGCATTGTTCCAGAAGATGGCCATGCATTCCTCGATCATCAGCGGCTGCTCGGGGGTGGAGCCTGCGCCGGGCAGGTCATTCAGAGAAAGATCCACACGGCAGGCCTTATACATCTCATACTCTGCATCGGTGCTTCCGCAGGGGAAGATGGTATTCTCAAAAAGGGTGTACCAATCGTTCCAGCGATACTCCTGCAAGCAGCAGATATCCGGCGCATAGGCCTCCATCAGCAGCTCCATACGCTTCATCCGATAGGGATTCTTGGCGTTCATGGGATTATTTCCGCCGCCGCCATGAAGGATATTCTGGTTCACAATGCGAATTTCATTGCTCTTAATATAATAGGTGTTGTTGATCGGCTGATGCGCCACCGTATCCTCAGCAGCAGGCCCAATCAAAGTCACATCCCAATTGGGAGAAAGGTTCCGCAGCATGGTCACCACATCAGCAGTATTCGCCAATGCATCGCCGTTCACAAACAAACCACGGCTTTCCAACGTGCCGGTATAGCCCTGATTAGATAAAACGCGCAAGGCGATCAATGCATCCAATGAATCGACTTTCCCATCTCCATTGACATCACCTGTGACCACAGTCTTCGCTGTTGCAGGAAGAACCGCGCTCATCATACAAATGGTTATGATTAAAACCAAAAGTCCGCTGATTGTTTTTTTCATAAACAAATACCTTTCCAATTTAGATATACATCTGTATTATATCATAATGTTTTTGGTTTTTCAATAGGCAAAAAACCGCAATGCGTGATTGCATTGCGGTTTTTTGGTGATTACTTTATGATGAAATCCAAGAAGACGCCCAAATGATCAGAGGCCCAATATCCGTTGTATTTATCGTCTTCAATGTCGTTATTCTTATAATTAGCGTTATATCCGCCGAAGCCTTCCAGGATATTCCCCTCAAGATCAAAGGTCTCTTCCAATACTTGATAATTGACCGGGAGGGTTTGACCCTGATAATCCAAGAAAAAGTCCAGTCGAGCGGTGACATTTCCCTTGGTATCTATATTATTTCCCCATTTGGGGAAGGTTCCCTGCAGATTACCCATGTATTCCCCTAACTCAACAAAATTCTTATCCATCTCGTCGAAAGCAGCTTTATCACAAACTTTATAATAGTTCATATTAAAGTCACCGCCCACGATCACCGGTGCTTCGCCATAATATTTACGGGCAGAGGCAACCATATTGTTGAGTAATTGAACGGTAGGAACCAAACTCTCTGCGGTAGACTCCACCGTATCGCCGGCATTGGGACCATGGATATTGAAATAATAAAACTCCTTGCCGGTCAGTTTATCCCGCAGTTTGATCCACATGGTAATGCGAAGGGTGGGGTCAATCATATACAAGCCATTGTCCGAAGCATAAACATCGTCCAAAGAAGTTCCAAAAGTAGGGGAATTGACATTGGGAGTTTCGGAATTCCAATACATCCCCTTGATCTCCGTTCCGTTGGCACGGGTACAGACCTCAATGCGGTCTTTCTTCCAGAAGATGGCCAGCCGCTCATCAGGCTGATAGGCATCCTCAGGACGCAGAACACCGCCGTTGGCACGGGTCAATGCCTTCGCCTCCCCCACCGTATCCCGCGCGGGATCGGCTCGGCTGACAATATAGCTGCCATAACTCGAGGAGGGGAAGATATTTTGCTCAAACGCGGCAAACCATTCGTCGTTACGGTATTCCTGCAGACCGATCACATCGGGGTTATAAAGCCCCATCAAAGTCTTCATCCGTTCTTTACGGTAGACTCTGGAATCTACTGCCACCCCGTCGATCACACGGGCGCTTCCGTCGCCATGCTGAATGTTTTGGGTCAGAATCCGCAACGCACGGTTGGAAAGATAATAATTTTGATAAAGCGGCTCATACCCCACTGTTTCATTGGCAGCGGGGGCGGTGAGCGTTACCTGATAATTCGCGGAGTTATGCCGCAAAAGTATAACAAGATCCGCTGTATCCGCCACTGCATCGCCGTTTACAAACAAGCCGCGTGCATTGAGCGTACCGGTATAACTCTGCGCTGATAAAACGCGCACTGCCACCAAGGCGTCCAGAGAATTGGTTCTTCCGTCGCCATTGACATCGCCGGCAACATTGGATGCCGCTGCAACAGGCAATACTGCACCGCCCATCATGCAGAGTACCAGCATCAATGCCAGCACAACTGTTAAAACTCTTTTCAAGTGTCTAATCCTCCTTGCAAAACTCTTATACTTTATTTTACCATCTTTAACTTTAACCGATAAAGCGCAAGATGTTTTTATAATATATTTGCTCCAACACCTCTTGAGGCAAGCCCACAGGGCAAATCTCCATGCCACAGACGGTGCGGGGCTCCGTCTCTTCCAGAAAAGCGAAGATCACCGCCGTCTTTTTATCGTTATAGTCCCGATTGAACCCCGAAAGGTCGTTATGGGCATCGGTGCCGTAGAAAAAGCGGTCAGGGTATTTCAAAATCAACGCTCGCACCGATTCGCTATGAGCAGAAAGATCTTTATAGATCCCCAAAGCGGGTGTGAGATCCATCATCAGATTGGGATATTTCTCCAAAAACTCTTCCATTTTTTCAGGACGATCGGCATAAAAGGCGGTATGGGCGAGCGCAATCTTCAAGCGAGGATGTTTTGCCAAAATCCCTTCCAAAACCGCATCAAAATATGTCTTTTTCGGCATGGTTTCATCATAATACCAGCCCTTTTCAATGGAGCGGGCATCCAATTTCTCCTTGTCCCAATGGATAAAGGGGTCGTTATTATGCACCAAAAGCGGAATCTGACGTTTCTCGGCTTCCGCAAAGAAAGGGGCAAAACGGGGATCATCCAACCCATAGCCATAATGCTTCCAGACCGAGGGCTTGCCTTCCAGCAATTTAATGCCGCGAAAGCCCTTTTCCATATGATCGGTGATCTGCTCAACAAAATCTCGCTCATGCTCCAGCGCCGCAAAGGCAAAAGAGCCGGACAATTCTTTTAGAAGGTCCAACGCAAAGGCATTACTCTCGGCGGCAGTGCGGCTCTCGCCTCCCTCTCCCAGCGACATCAATCCAATGCCGCAATAGCCTTTTCGTTCCATCAATTCTTTATAGTTTCGAACCGTTTCTTCCAAAGAAATGGGGCAATCAATATGTACGTGTGCGTCGATCTTCTTCATAACATTCACCTCTTATCTATCATAACACAAAAGAGCCGCTAACGCGACTCTTTTTTTACGATCTCATTTTTATTTTTATAGATATGCCCCGCGGGAACCACGCCCCGCACCATAGAAAGCGGATAGACTACCGTATTTTTCCCAATGATGCAACCGGGATTTAAAACACTGTTGCAACCGACATCGGCACCGTCGCCCAAAATAGCACCAAACTTACGTAGAGACGTCTGAATGGTTTTATCTCCATAATGAATGGGAACATTTCCCTTATCGCTGCGAAAATTGGAGAGTACCACTCCCGCGCCCAGATGGGCGCCATGGCCCAGCACCGAATCCCCCACATAATTATAATGCGGGACCTGAACGCCATCAAAAAGCAGCGCATTTTTTAGTTCGGTGGAATTGCCAACCACTGCCCCTTTGCCGATAAAAGCATCTCCGCGGATAAAAGCGCTATGGCGCACCTCTGCGCCGGCACCAATAATCACCCGCGGACCGAAATACGCAGTAGGCGCCACCTTAGCGGTTTTATGGATCCAAAGGCTCTCGGCGGGATGGTCATATTCCTCCTCTGAAAGCCCCGCGCCGTAAACCGGAATAAAGTCTTTTAAATACGGCAGACATTCCCAGGGGTAAGAAGCCCGCTCCAAAAGAGAGCGGGCTTCCGTATAATGCAAATCAAATAATTGAGCTACAGTCAGTCGGTTCATTCATTCTCCGTCAGTCTTCTACCCATCAGAACACCCATGACCGACGCCATCATCAAACCGCGGGTCCAGCCGCTGGAATCGCCCAGACAGTGAAGCCCTTTCACACTGGTATTGAAATCGGTGTCCATGGTCACCCGATTGCTATAGAACTTCAACTCGGGAGAATAGAGCAGCGTTTCCGTAGAGGCAAAGCCGGGAACCACATGATCCAGCGCTTGAATGAAATTGATGATATTCATCATTGCCCGATAAGGAATGGCAGCAGTGATATCACCGGCTACCGCATCGGGAAGGGTAGGCTTCAGGTTCGACCGGGCCAACTCCTTCGCCCAGGTGCGCTTTCCGTCTAAAATATCGCCGAACCGCTGAACCAAAATGTGACCTGCCGCCAGCATATTGGAAAGTTCACCCACCTTTTGCGCATAGGCAATGGGTTGATTGAAGGGATTATTAAAATTATGGGATACTAAGATGGCAAGATTGGTATTGTTGCTCTTGAGTTCCTTGTAAGAATGACCGTTGACCACTGCCAGATCATTATCGTAGTTCTCTTGGCTCACAAAGCCGCCGGGGTTCTGGCAGAAAGTGCGGACCTTATTCTTAAAGGGTTGAGGATAGCCCACCAATTTGGACTCATAGAGCACTTCATTGACCTTTTCCATGATCTCATTGCGCACTTCCACGCGCACGCCGATATCCACCGTTCCGGGCATATGCTCAATGCCATGCTCCGTGCAAAGATGCTCCAACCATTCGGCGCCGCGGCGACCGGTGGCAACAATGGTATGCTTGGCGCGGATCTCTTGGGTGGTCTTACCGTCGCTGATATAACCGCCAACGCAAACATTGTCTTCAATGATCAGGTTGGTGCATTCATGGTTAAACAGCATTTCCACACCGTTTTCCAAAAGATTCCGCTCGATAGCGTAATAAATATCCTGCGCCTTTTCGGTTCCCAGATGACGAATGGGGCAATCCACCAATTTCAAACCCGCCTGAATGGCACGCTTGCGAATCTCCTTCACCGCCTCGGGGTTGCTGACACCCTCCACATGGGTATCGGCGCCGAACTCCAAATAGATGCTATCGGTATAGTTGATGGTCTCCTGCGCCAGATCCTCACCGATCAAGGTGGGCAGATCCCCGCCTACATCGGAACTTAAAGAAAGTTTGCCATCGGAAAAAGCGCCTGCGCCGGAAAAGCCCGTGGTGATATGACAATAGGGCTTGCACCCGACGCATTGCTTGGTCTTGGATTTGGGGCAGCGGCGCTTTTCTACCGGCAGACCCTTCTCCACGATCAAGATCTTCTGTTTGCTGCCCTTGCGAATCATTTCAAGGGCGGTAAAGATGCCGGCAGGACCGGCACCGATGATGAGTACATCGTAGTTCATATTATGTCCTTCTTTCCCGAAAATATGCCGTTGCCCCAAAAAAAGACAACGGCATATTCGGATATTTTGATTTTTAAGCCATTGACTATTATAGCAGAAAAAACGATTTTTGCAAGTTTTTTATCGCTCTTCTCTGAAATAGGGAAGACCCAGGCTCTCGCGAGCCTGATGCTCTCTCTTTTTACGCATGCTGGTAATGATCAATACCACGATGGTGACCACATAAGGCAGCATCTTAAAGAGTTCCTGCGTTGCGGTCCCGAGACCGGTCAGATAGTTATTCAAGTTGCAGAGAGCCCCGAAAAGGAAGGCGCCCCAGATGGCGCTGGTGGGCTTCCAAAGGGCAAAAATAACCAGCGCGATCGCCATCCAGCCGCGGTCACCGAAAGCGTTGTTGGACCATACACCGTTGGCATAGGCCATTACATACTGAAGACCGCCTAAACCCGCAATAGCGCTGCCGATACAGGTGGCAACATACTTATAGCGGGTAACGTTGATACCCGCCGCATCGGCGGTAGCAGGGTTTTCGCCCACCGCCCGCAGGCTGAGGCCGACACGGGTACGATTCAGCACAAAGGCGGCGATCAACGCGATGATGATGGAAACATAGGTCAGGAAATCATGGGACAAAAAGATCTTGCCGAACCAACCCAAATCATCGGCAAAGGGCAGGCTGGCGCGGAAGAAGGTGCTGGTTTTGGTCAAAATAACATTAGGCAGATCGCTGCCGGTCAACTTGACCAGAGAGCCGCCGAAAAAGTTGCCGATACCGATACCGAAGGTGGTAATAGCCAAGCCGGTCACATTCTGGTTGGCCCGCAGGGTAACGGTCATAAAGCTGTAGATCAGGCCCATCAGCATGGAGCAGAGGATGGAGCAGACCAGGGGGATCAGGATCGCCCAAAAAGGATTCATGTTTTCCAACAGGTTGCCGCAAGCGTTTTCATAAAGAAACGCACCGATGACCCCGCCGATGGCGCCTGCATACATAATACCGGGAATGCCCAGATTTAAATGACCGGATTTTTCGGTAATGATCTCGCCGGTGGAGCCATAAAGGAGAGGCACCCCGAGAGGGATCGCGCTGCTGATAAATGCAGTAATCATACTTCGCCCTCCTTTCTGTGATGACGGAACCAAATCTTATAGCGAATAAAGAATTCACAGCCCACCAAGAACAAAATTACAATGCCCACAGCAATGTCGGAGAACGAACTGTTTAAGAAACAGATCTCCGCCACTTTGGCGGCACCGGTCTTCAAAAAGATAATCAGACCCGACACAAAAGCCATGATAAAGGGATTCAACTGACCCAACCAAGCCACCATGATGGCAGTAAAACCTTGACCGCCAACCGTATCGGCGTTGATGGAATGGTCGGTACCTGCCACCAGCAACATTCCTGCCACACCGCAAAGGGCGCCGGAGATGAGCATGGTGCGAAGAATTACTTTTTTCACATTGATGCCGATATAGCGAGCGGTATTCTGACTCTCGCCAACAACCGATACTTCATAGCCCTGCTTGCTGTAGCGCATATAGATGTACACCGCCACCATCAAAAGAGCGACTACCAAAATATTCAGCAGATAGCGCTGCCCGCCGATCACCGGCAAGACGCCAGTCTCTACCGGATTGATTACGCCGGAACCGCCACCGGTAATATACACATAATAAGCGACGATCTGAGTTGCCACATAGTTCATCATCAGGGTGAACAGGGTCTCATTGGTATTATACTGCGCCTTAAAGAGAGCGGGGATCACACCCCAGATGGCACCCACCAAGATACTGCTGACAACCACCATCAGGATCAAGATTCCTTCAGGGATCTTTCCGCCGAATTGGATCATGCAAAACATCGCGGCAAGACCGCCCATCAGCGCCTGACCTTCGGCGCCGCAGTTCCAGAATTTCATCTTAAAGGCGGGGGCAACTGCCAAACCCAAGCAAAGCAGAATCGCCGTACTTTGCAGGAATTTCCAAAGCATACTCATCTTCCCTTGGAAGACCAGCCCGAAGGCACCGCGGAACATCAGCCGATAAACCTCAAAAATGCCCTTTTCGGTCAACACCGAGGAGATGACGCCGATCAGCAAAAAGCCGATCAAAATAGCAGCAATCCGAATCAGCCATGCTTTCCATGCTGGCATATCGTCGCGCTTGGCGATATGGAGCAACGGTTCATGGTTCTTTTTGATTTTTTGGCTCATTCTTGCTCCCCTCCTTCGGTTTTTGTCATCAAGAGACCTACCTGCTCTTTGGTGGCGGTACGACCGTCCACAATGCCGGTAATCTTACCGGAACCAATGACCAAGATGCGGTCGCAAAGTTCCAGCAACACGTCCAGATCTTCGCCAACAAAAATCACAGCGACGCCCCGCTCTTTTTGCTGATTGAGCAGGTTATAAATGGTATAAGAAGAGTTGATATCCAAGCCTCTTACCGGATACGCCGCCATCAATACAGTCGGAGAAGCCGCAATCTCGCGCCCCACCAATACCTTCTGCACATTACCGCCGGAAAGACGGCGAACAGGGGTATCGGTGCCGGGCGTCACCACTTCCAGCTCATCCACAATATGCTCTGCCAAGTCCTTGGGGCCCTTGCGCTCCACAAACATGGATTTACCCTTGCGGTAGCTGCGGAGCATCATATTATCGGTGATATCCATATTGCCCACCAGACCCATTCCGAGACGATCTTCCGGCACAAAGGAGAGCCGCACGCCCAGTTCGCGGATCTGCAGCGGAGTTTTCCCTTGCAAAAGATCCACATTCCCGGTCTTGGGGTTATGATAAAGAACCGCACCGCTATCGGTCTTTTGCAGACCGGCGATGGCTTCCAAAAGTTCTCTCTGACCGCTGCCTGCGATGCCGGCGATCCCTAAGATCTCGCCTGCATTGGCGGTGAAGGAAACATCATCCAACACCAAAGCACCTTCACGGTTGGTGCAGTTGATATGATGCACTTCCAAACGAGGAGTGGGGTCTTTGGGTTCACTGCGCTCAATGTTCAGCGATACCTTCTTGCCCACCATCATTTCGGTCAGTTCCGATTCATTGGTTTCAGCGGTATTCACGGTGCCGATATATTCCCCTTTGCGCAAAACGGCGACCCGATCGGAAAGGGAAAGCACTTCGTGCAGTTTATGGGTAATGATAATGATGGACTTTCCGGCATCCCGCATCCGACGCAATACCGCAAAAAGCTTTTGGGTCTCCTGGGGGGTCAGTACCGCGGTGGGCTCATCCAGAATGAGAATATCGGCGCCTCGATACAGCACCTTAATAATCTCAACGGTCTGCTTCTCGGAAACAGCCATGGTATAAATCTTTTTCTGGGGATCCAGTTCAAACCCGTATTGCGCGCAGATCTCCTTGATCTGCTCGGTGGAGGCCTTCAGGTCATACTTTCCGTCCTCCAAGCCCAGCACAATATTCTCTGCGGCGGTAAAAACATCTACCAGTTTGAAATGCTGATGGATCATGCCGATTCCATAGCCGAAGGCATCATGGGGCGATGCAATGACCGCCTCTTTCCCGTCGATGAAGATCTGCCCTTCATCGGGGAAATAAATACCGGAGATCATATTCATCAGCGTTGTCTTCCCGCTGCCGTTTTCACCCAGGATGGAGAGGATCTCTCCCCGATTGGCGGTCAGGTTGACATTCTTATTCGCCACCACGCTACCGAAGGTCTTGGTGATATTTTTCAATTCAATGGCTGCTTGATTTGCCACCTTGAAAGCCCTCCTCTTTCATAATTCTCAAATCCACTCTTTTTGAATCAAAAGAGTCCATTTCAAAACGATGAAAGGCGGGGCGCGGTGAGCGCGCCCCGCCAATTTGTGGGTCAAAGATTAACCGTAATTGCGATCCAGCAGAGTGATGCCGTCGATCTCCAGATCGAAGTAAGGACCACTGCGATACTTGGATTCCTCGAAGATACCGTTGGTGATAACCTCGGTGTCCTTCTCATAAGCGGCGTCGAAATCAACGTCTGCCTTATAAGAGGTCAGGGTCTCACCGCCAACGGTGAAGTTCTTGGTGTCGAATACATTGATGGTGCCATCCTTCAGACCCTTTTCAACCTCGGCCAGCTTATCAGCGGTGCCTGCAGCAACAGCGGTGCCCAGATCGGTCAATACAACGGAACCGGTCTCGATGGTGCCGGCCCAGTCAGCCTCAATGGCCTTATCGTTCTGCACGCAGTCGATCATATGCTCAAAATAGGGAGCCCAGTTGATTCTGGAGGATACCAGGAAGGTGTTGGGGCAAGCAGCGGCGGTAGAGCCGTTGTAGGAAACATTGGGAACCTTTGCATTCTCGCAAGCGGTGGGAGCGCCCATGGAGTCTGCATGCTGGCTGAGCAGTACGCAGCCGCCGTCGATCAGAGCCTGAGCAGCCTGCTTCTCCATCTGCTCATCGTACCAGGAGCCGGTGAACTTCACATCCATGGTCACGCTGGGGCAAACGGACTTAGCGCCCAGATAGAAAGAGGTATAGCCGGAAATAACTTCAGCGAAGGTGAAAGCGCCCACATAACCCATCTTAGCCTGCTCGGCGGTGATGGTGCCTGCGGCGATCATCTCATTCAGCTTCATGCCTGCAACAACACCGGCCATGTAACGACCCTGGTAGATGTGTGCAAAAGCATTGTGGAAGTTGGCAAGGTTTGCGGTATGAGCCTGAGTACCGGTAGCGTGGCAGAACTCCACATCGGGATACTCGGCAGCAGCCTTCATCAAGAAGGACTCATGGCCGAAGCTATCGGCGAAGATGATGTCGCACTCTTCAACCTCGATCAGCTCAACTGCTGCATCGTAGCAAGCGTTGGACTCGGGGATATCGGTCTTCTGAACCATCTCCACACCCATCTTCTCGCAAGCTTCTTTTGCGGCGTCAATGAAGTTCTTATCGTAGGTGGACTGCTCATCGTGCAGGAAGATGAAGCCAACCTTCAGGTCAGCGGCTTCATTGCTGTTGGGACCGCAGGATGCCATGGTAAACAGCATCAATACAGCCAACAGTACGGCTAAGATTCTTTTCATTTCTTTTTCCCTCCGAAAAAAATTTTTATTTATAATATCTGCTCTTTGCAGGTATTACCCTCTGAATTTCAAGGCAGAATCCGTCATCTCATCAATGATGGCGAGAGACTCGACCTTCACGCCCTCTTTTCGCAGACCGTCGCCGCCGCCCTGGAAACCTTTTTCAATGGCGGTAGCGCAACCGACGGTAACGCCGCCGGCCTGTGCAACAATCTCCATCAAACCGCGCAACGCGCAGCCATTAGCCAGAAAATCATCCACAATCAGCACCCGCTCTCCCTGATGGAGATACTCCTTGCTGACCACCACATGATTATCCACATTATGGGTATAGGAATGAACCACAGCAGTATAAACATCGGAATCCACATTGCTGGTCTTCTTCTTTTTGCCAAAGACCATGGGGACACCCAATGCGGCAGCAGCCGCCAGCGCCAACGCGATGCCGGATGCTTCCACGGTAAGGACTTTATCCGGCTTGTCCGCCTCAAACAGCCGCGCAATCTCCTTGCCCATTTCCATCATAAAAGGAGCGTCGATCTGATGGTTAAGAAAATTACCTACCTTTAAAACATGGCCGGGCAGGACTTTTCCGTCTTTTAAAATTCGCTCTTCTAATGCCTTCATTTAATCTCCTCATCCCATAAGATCACATAACTAAATAGTATCAAAAGCGATGTTTTTTGTCAACACTAAACTGACAAAAAACGCTCCTTTTTATCCTTCTACAGCGGTCCACAAAATCGCCGTCATTTCTTCCCCTAAATCAATGGCATATTGAGGGCAACCGGCATAAACCAAAGCACCGTTTTCATATAACGTCATCACCGCATAGTCTCCGCTGAAGTTTTCCATCACCAACTCTACCGACTTCCCCGCGGGCTCGATCAACCCGCCGTCAGAATAGGCAGAGCCCAGATCCATCAGATCGCCGGAGGTCAGCGGCAGAGCGATCCAGCCGCTTTTATCTTCAGTATAGCGAAACACATAAGCAAAGCTGTTATTGAACCCGATACCATCGGCAATGGTCCGCCCTTTGGTAACGGAAGTAGAATCAAAACTGGTCACCAAATAGCAATACTGGGTTCCCGATTCCTCGGTAATGACCGCCATCAAAAGATTCTTATTCTTGCCGCCCTTCAGACCATGCAACGTGGTTCCCGCAGGAAAAGTTCCTTCCAGATCTTCTCCTACCGTTCCCACCAAATTGGTGCGATAATCCAAATACCCACGGTTTTCTACCGTGGGCTCATAGCGAAAAGGACATCCGGCGGTGGTATAGACCCGCCCGTTGGCCGTCACCTGATAATCGCCCGTTACGGGTACGGTTTTATCCGCCTTTTCCCCGCAACCACTTCCGCAGACCAACAAAATTAAAAGCAGAACTCCTGCTACCAATCGTTTCATGTATTCTCTCCTTGTTTTAAACTATTTCCATTATACTCTCTCCCCGCCCGATTGTCGAGCCTTTTCCATTATTTTTTATTTATTAAAGGTTGACACTTCCTTTTATATAATGATATACTTGAAAAAGAATGAACCTTGAAAGGAACGATGAATGATGAAACGTATTCTTTGTGTGTTATTGGCAATTCTTTTGCTGACTCCCGCCGTCTTTGCGGCAGATCCCATGACCCTGAGCGTCAGTCAGGTAGAAGGGGAAGTCGGGGATAAAGTGACCGTGATCGGTAAGGTTGAAAATGCGCCCAGTTGCGCTTCTTTCCGCGTGATCCTTACCTACGATAATAAGTGCCTGAAACTGCTTTCCGGTCAGAAAGGAAGCGGCATTTCCGGCAATACCGCCATCAATACCAATGCCAGCTATCAAAACAAACCCGCCGTCGTGACGCTGGCAGCAAAGGCAAGCCAGGCGCTGGTCGGCAATGCAGAACTGTTTGTTTTGGAATTTGAGATCATCGGTGAGCCCGCGGGCACCAATTATACCGCGCTCACCGTCGCTCATCAGGAATTTTTTAATGAAAATCTTTCCAAAGTAACCCCCACCGTCGTTTCGGGCAAAGTGACCTATCCCTCTTTACCGGTTCCCTCCACTCCGCCTGCAAGCGGCGAGGGCGAGACCACCACTCCCGGTGGTGAAACCACCACCCCCGGCGGTGAAACCACCACTCCCGGCGGTGAGACCACCACTCCCGGCGGAAACACCACCACCGAAACCACGCCTGCCCCCGAAAAAGAGCCGGAGACAAACAATAACTATAAAGAGCCCGACGGGGACTGGATTGTGGCAGGAGATCAATTTGCCCATGTAGATAAAGAGGGCAACGCCAATCTCTACGAAGGTGAGTTTAAAGATGAAGAGCCGAAAAACCCCGGCGATAAAGCAGAAGTCATCTTAAAAGATGAAGACGGCAATGAAGCCGGAAGCGTTATTGTTGAAAAAGAAGACGACGGTACATTAACGGTTGTTGGTGAAGATTTAGGCGACGATAAAATGCCGGTTTGGGCTTGGATCCTAATCGGCGGCGCCATTGTTTTGGTAGGTGCTGCCGCAGTTGTCGGTTATTTGTATTTCCAAAAGAAAAAGGCTGTTATCACCGAGTAAAAGAGAGGTATCTATTATGAAGATCGCAGTAAACACCGGAGTTCTTAATCGCGTTTGCTCTTTGGAGGAAACCTTGGAGATGATCAAGGCCGCCGGCTTCGACGGTGCCGAGATCAGTTTGGATCGGATCATGAAGGGTCCCAATGATTGGGATACCCGCTTTCAGGGAGAGAATTATCTGGAGGAAGCCCGCAAGCTGAAGGCCTTTATGGAGAAGTTGGGGCTGGCGGCGGCGCAGGCAACCGCGCCCCGCGCAAAATTCCGCCCCGATTATTATACCAACCCCTATTCCTATGAGATGGCGGCCCGCAGTATTGAGATCGCCGCGGAATTGGGCGCGCCTGTGATTGTGATCTTTCCGGTAGATCGCCCCGGCTATCCCGGCAATGAGGAGAAGCTTTTTGAGATCTCCATGGATTTTTACGGAAAGTTTGCCGAGACCGCAGAGCGCTGCGGCATCAAGATCGGCATTCCCAATACCGGGGCCTACAGCTTCCATCGCCACGGACCCGGCCATTATGTCTGCTCCAAGCCGGAGGAGCATATCCGCTATG
>JAZNGR010000213.1:0-8195 GCA_045576575.1 Eubacteriales bacterium | reverse complement strand
CGTTTTCCACGCCGGTTTCAAAGGGTGCTTTGAGTTCGTTGAGCACTGTTTCGATGGTGTTTTTGTTTTCGGCGGCAGCCACCAATTCACCGTCTACATACAGCCCGTAGTGATGACCGATCTCTTCGGTTACTGCGCGGTATGCTTGGGCGTAGAGGTTTTCTTCGTCTGCCATCTTATTCTTTTTGATAAAAACAAACCTATATTCGGGGGCGGTATACATACAATAGTTTTCCCCCAGGGTATTGGCCAGGTTTTTTTCCACCGCCGTAACGGCGTTGGCAAACTCTGTTTCATTATTTACATAGGAGACCACATCTCCGTCTACCGTTACTTCTAAAGCGACGGTATGGCTTTGAAGGAAGATCACAATGGAGATCACCGCTGCCAAACTGATGATCGGTGCCCAATAGGCAAAGTCCGAAACGATGCTGTGTGCTGCCCAAACTAAAATGCGGGTAACGATTTGGTAGATCTTGATGGAAATCTCCATCACCTTTTCGCCAATGGCGCAAACAGTCTCGAAAATATTTTTGGGGGTGCATTTTCTCAAAAAACGAAAAAGAGGTAAAAGAGTAAAAGAAAAAAGAAACAGAAAGATCTGCTCAATGATCCAGCCGGTCTTATAAATGAACGCCCCGATCTTATAAAAGACGGATAAAAAAACGATCAGCCCTTGCTTTGCGCCGCTATTCAAGAAAATCACCACCTTTCTAAAAGTTACAAATTGGTTACAACGGGTTACATTTTAGCATAGGTTTTGTTATTTGTCAACCGCAGAATGGCCCGTTGACAGAAATTCCCTTGCCTCGTGGTTTTAAATTCGTTATAATGGAAAAAGAGGTGAATACGGTGATCCATTCCACTATTTTAGAAAAACTGCTTCCTGTTACAGCAGAGGAACAAGCAATATTAGACGGAAGAGAAACGATTGACCGCAGTCTTTATATGGAAGGCGGCAAAGATGTGATCAATGCCCGCAAGATGATCGAGAAGGGAAAACTGATTGCCATCCGTCCCCATACTCGATTTTTGCCCTTTCCCGCCCATCGCCATGATTATGTGGAGGTGGTATATATGTGTCGGGGAACCACCACCCATCGGATCGACGGGCAAGAACTCCTGCTTTCTCAAGGGGAGTTGTTGTTTATCGGCCCTGATGCCGTGCAGGAGATCGACGCGGCAGGGAAGGAAGATTTGGCGGTCAACTTTGTGGTGCTGCCGCCCTTTTTCGATGAGGCGTTGGCGATGCTGGGAGAAGAAGAGACCCCTTTGCGCCGCTTTTTGCTGGACAGCCTCGGAAAGCAGCGGGGCGGCTATCTTCATTTTAAGACCGCTGATGTTTTGCCCATTCAGAATTTGGTGGAGAATCTGTTACTGACCGTAATCGAGGATTCCTTGAATAAACGGCGGATCCAGCAGACCACTATGGGTCTTTTGCTGCTGCAGCTGCTGAACTATACCGACCGTCTTTCTTATAAACGGAAGGAAGAGGCCTTGCTGTCGCGGGTGCTTCGTTACATCGAAGAACAATATCGGGACGGAAGTCTTTCGGAATTGGCGGCACTGCTGCATTATGATCTTCATTGGCTTTCTCGGGAGATCAAAAAACAGACGGGCCGTACCTATACGCAATTGGTGCAGGAAAAACGCCTTTCCCAGGCGGCCTTCCTGTTAAAGACCACGCGGATGACGGTGGCGGAGATCTCTCTGGCGGTGGGCTATGAAAATATCAGCCATTTTCATCGGCTCTTCCGCGCGACATACGACTCTTCTCCAAAGGATTTTCGCAAATAAAGACACTTTTTAAAGCAATAGGCGACCTTTAACTTTGAAAGGGACCTTTATATAATGAGGGTAATATAAAGTTTAAAGGAGCGTTTCGCCATGAACCGTTTTGAACAAGCAAAAGAATACTACCGTCAGATGGGGGTAAACGCCGAGGAGGCGCTGGAGTGCTTAAAGGAGATCCCCATTTCGATCCATTGCTGGCAAGGGGATGATGTGGGCGGTTTTGATACCGATGCCGCCCTTTCGGGGGGAATTCAGGCCACCGGCAATTATCCCGGCAGAGCCCGTACCCCCGAGGAGCTGATGGCCGATCTGGATCAGGCCTTTTCTCTGATCCCCGGCAAAAAGAAGCTGAATCTCCATGCCTGCTATGCCGTCTTTGAGGGAGAGCGGGCGGATCGGGATGCCCTCACCCCTGCTCATTTTGAAAAATGGGTGCAGTTTGCCAAGGAAAGAGGGATGGGTCTGGATTTCAACCCCACCTTTTTCTCTCACCCCATGGTAAAAAACGACCTTACCCTCTCCTCCCCCGATGAAGAGGTCCGCGCCTTCTGGGTGCGCCACGGTCAATGCTGTATCCGTATTGCGGAATATTTCGCCGAGGAAACGGGAGAGCCCTGTGTTATTAATTTCTGGATCCCCGACGGCTATAAAGAGATCCCTGCCGACCGTATGGGACCCCGCGCCCGTTTCAAGAAGTCGATGGACGAGATCCTTTCCGTCCCTTACAACAAGGAAAAGGTATTTGTAACACTGGAATCCAAGGTCTTTGGCATCGGGCTGGAGAGTTATACGGTGGGCTCGGCGGAGTTTACCCTCTCTTATGCGGGGTATAAGGGCATCACGCCCTTGATGGACAACGGTCATTACCACCCCACCGAGAAGGTCAGCGATAAGATCTCTTCGTTGCTGCTCTTCCATGAGAAGCTCGCCCTGCATGTGACCCGCCCTGTGCGGTGGGACAGTGACCATGTGGTGCTCTTCGACGATGAGACCCGCGAGATCGCCAAGGAGATCGTGCGGAATAACGCCTTGGACCGCGTCTTTCTTTCTACTGATTATTTTGATGCCTCCATCAATCGGATCTCCGCCTGGGTCACAGGGGTCCGCTGTCTGCAAAAAGCCCTGCTTTTTGCCCTTTTACAGCCTTGCGACAAGATGAGGGAACTGCAGGAGCAGCAGGATTTCACCGCCCTGATGGTTTTGAGCGAGGAACTGAAGACCGCCCCCTTCGGGGATCTTTGGGAAGAGTATCTTTCCCGCGAGGCGATGCCCAAGGACTATCTGGCGCTCATTCGGGACTATGAAAAGCGGGTGCTGAGCAACCGCTGAGAGTCTTGGGTGGGAAAGGAAGCAAAAGGATGAGAATAACAAATTTAAAGGTAGAATACCGCACCGCTCCGATGGGGGTCGGTGTTGCCCGCCCTCGTTTTTCATGGCAATTAAAGGGAGACGGAGAGGCAAAAAGGCAGATCGCCTATCAGCTCGAGATCAAAAAGGGTTCGGATCGGGTCTGGTGCGGCGGAAGGGTGGAAAGCCAAAAGACCTTCGGGATCCGCCCTGCTTCGGAGCTGGAACCGCTGACAGCGTATCAGTGGAGGGTTACGGTCTGGACGGAAAAACAGCAGCTTACGGCTGAAGCCTCTTTTGAGACCGGCATTTTTTCTGCCGAGCAATGGCCCTGCGGCTGGGTCACCGCCAAGGGGCCCGACGGACCGAGCTATTACCGGACAGAATTCCGTTTAAAGGCGCCTGTCCGTAAGGCGCGGTTTACCATGGCCTCCACCACCGGCGCCCATGGAAATAAAGCGTATATTATGAATCTTCTGTTGGTGAAGCTCAACGGAGAAAAGCCCAATGAGGATGTGTATTTCCCGGGGCAGCTCTCGGATAAAAAAGGACGTGCCTTGTTCGGGCGGTATGATGTTACTTCCTTGGTAAAGGAAGGGGTCAATGTGTTGACGGCGGTTTCGTTGTCTGCGGCGTGGAGCTCCTTTCTGGAGGTGGAGTATGCCGACGGGGCAACAGAGCTTATCGGCATTGACGGAAAAAACCTTCTGCAAACAGACCAAGGACCCTATACCCTTTGGAATCCCCTGACGATTGATGAAGGCGGAAAGACCGAGATCTATGATACCCGCAGGGAGCATCGCGGATGGGATGAGAAGGGCTTTGATATGAGCGGGTGGCTTCCCGCGGCTCCCGCCGAAGGGGTGGGGGTGCTGTCGGAGCAGATCTCTCCTGCTGTGGTGGCAGAGGAAAAAGCCCCCATCTGTATGCGGAGAAATCCCTATTCACGGTGGGTGGCGGATTTCGGAGAAAACCTGCACGGTTTTGTGAAACTGAAACTGAATGAAGCAAATCAAAAGCGCAAGCTTGCCGTGCGTTATGCGGAAGAGTTGTATCCCGACGGGGAATTGAACGCCCGCTCCACCGTGAATTTTCTCTGCGGGGAATTGGGCGCGCAGACCGATCAGTATGTCCCGCGGGGCAACGGAGAGGAAGAGATCTTTGCGCCGTCCTTCGCCAATCACGGCTTTCGCTATGCAGAGATCGACCGCCATGCAGGCGGCGCGCCCGATGGGGAGGCGATTTGCGCCTGCGTGGTCCACAGTCCCGTTTTAAATGAGAGCTCTTTTGCCTGCTCCGATCCGCAGATCAACCGACTGTATGAGATCAGCCGCCGTTCTCAGCGGATGAATCTGGTCACCATTCCCACAGATTGCCCCCATCGGGAGCGGCTGGGATGGTTGGGAGATGCTCTTTGTATTGCGGAATCGGCCTGCCTCAACTACGATGTGCAGAATTTGATGGACCACTATATGCAGATCATCGCCGACGATCAGACGCCGAGCGGAAATGTGGGATATATCAGCCCCCGCCCCGATTCGAGCGGAGAGGGTACCGATATTCCGTGGGCGGCCGCCTGCGTGATGATCCCCTGGATCCTTTATGATGTATACGGGGACGAGACGGTTCTGGAAAAATATTTCCCCGTTATGGAGCGGTGGCTTTCCTGTCTGGAAAAAGAATATCTGGGCGCCGACGGTCTGATGCACGGAGGGGTTCGCTGGAACGATCATACCGCTTTGGAAAAACCGGAGGATGATATGATCGGCACCCTTTATTACTATCAGGGCCTTCTGTATACGGCAAAAACAGCCGCTGTTCTGGGGAAGGAGGACTGCTACTCCCGGCGGATCAAAGCAACCAAGGAGGCGTTGATCAAGGCCTATTGGAACGGCGAAGGCTTTGGCAACAACTATCAGAGCGAAAATGCCCATGCCTTGAATCTGGGACTTGCCGAGGGAGAAAAAGAGGCTTCGGCATTACAGGCCTTGCTTTCGAAGATGGAACAGGACGATGGGCTTTTGACCTGCGGCTGTCTGGGGATCTATCATCTGATCCCGGCTCTGGCAGAGCGGGGGTATAATGAACAGATCTTTGCCTTGTGTAAGGACACCCGCAACGGAAGTTGGGGCGGCTGGGTGGCCCATCATGATGCAACCACCTCCTTTGAGTATCTGGACACCGATCGGGGGGGAAGCCGCAATCATCCTTTTCTGATGGGAAGCATCAACACCTGGTTCTATGAGCATCTTTTGGGCATCAAGCGAACCGCTCCCGGTCATAAGCGTTTTCGGGTCCGTCCCTATTTTGCAAAAGGAGTCACCTATGCCGAGGGAACGGTGGATACGCGTTACGGTCCCATCCGTTTCCGCTGGGAAAAGACCGGAAATGCCGTATCCTATCGGTTGGAGATTCCCTGCGGAACCGAAGGAGAGGTCTTTCTGGAGGATGGCAGCGTGAAGGTGCTCGGTTCGGGGACCCATGCCTTTGAAACGGCGCTGTAAAGCATATAAAAAAGAGCCTGCGGGCTCTTTTTTAATGTCCATCATCTTGAGTTTTGGTGAATTTGTGCATATCAGGAGGGTGTATTTATGCATAGACTTTTCTTTTTTATATTGATATAATGAAGAAAAAGGACATTTCAGGAGGATTTCCACCATGAAACGATGGATCGCACTGTTGCTGATCTTAAGTTTGAGCCTGATGCTGATTTGCGGCTGCAAGACAGAGGACCCCGAGGATTTTACTGCCGAGACCGATGATCCCATCGGCTTTGAAAAGCCCGAGGATGAGCTCGAAGACGGGCCCTCGGAGGAGCCGGGCAATAAGCCCTCCGATGAGCCCTCGGATGAGCCCTCGGATCAGCCCTCCGATGAGCCCTCCGAGGAGCAGGGCAAGCCCTCCGATGAGCCTTCCAAGGAGCCGGGCAACAAGCCTTCGGATGAGCCCTCCAAGGAGCCCGAGGGGGATGAGGCCACTCCGGTGACCAAGGAGACCAGCGGCACCCCCATTACCTTCCTTTGCCAGAACCTGAAGCATTCCGGCACCCAGAAAGGGGTCTATGGGGAGCGGGGCGGCTATTCCAATACCCTCTATAACCGTTCCCGCCGCCTGCGGGCGGAGATCAAGGAGACCGGTGCCGATGTGGTCCTGGGTTGTGAGGGGAAGACCGGCTGGATCGATTTCTTTGAAAATGATGAATATATGAAGGAAACCTTTGGGCTGGTTTATAAGTGGAGCGAATGCACCGCTTATGGCGTTGCAGGAAGCGATAACTTCAACGACAGCGCCACCCCCATTCTCTATAAGAAAGCCCGCTTTACTCTGGAAGACAGTGGCTATTTCTGGTATTCCGATACCCCCGATAAGCCCTCCCTGCCCTATGGGGATACCAGCTCTCATTTTCGCATCTGCTCCTGGGCCAAGCTGAAGGATAAGCAGACCGGCGAGGAATTTTATGCCTATGCCATCCATATCCACGATACCACCCATCTGGGCGGCGATACCGGCATCAAGAGTATGGGTCAGCTGATCGCTACCATTGATAAATTGCCCAAGGGCAGTTATGCCTTCCTGGGCGGTGATTATAACATCGCTTATCGCAACGCCACTTATTATGCCAGCATGGACTGGGATAAAATGATCGATCTTCGGGATATGGCACTCAATATGCAGGAGGATGGCCTCGCCGAGGTGGGCAATACCAACGGTTCCCTTTGCACCACCTACGATACCGGTGAGACCCAGGACTACCACGATGAAGATACCAAGCATGGCACCCGCAGTATCGACCATCTGATGGCCAAGCCCAATCCCCATATGGCGGTAGACTTCTGGGGCATCAATTGGAATGGCTACGAGGTGCCGGAGGAGCATGTGAAGTTCGGCTATGTATCCGATCACTACGGCCTGGTGGTGAAGGTGCGGATCGGCACCAAGGCGGATTATTCTCAATATCAGGTGGAGCATTGAGTGTAGGAGTTTTGAAAGGGAGAGCGCCATGAAAACAGAGCTTCGGTTTCTTTGCCAGAATTTATGGAACAGCGGGAATCAAAAAGGCATCCAAGGAGAGCGGGGCGGCGGCCCCGATGAGCTCTACAGCCGCGCCAGGCGGTTTCGGGAGCTGGTGAAGGAATATCAGCCCGATGTGATCTTCGGGCAGGAGGGCAAGGCCGGCTGGGTGCTGTTTTTGGAGAAGGATCCGTTCTTTGATGAAAACTATACTATGATCTATAAATGGGACGACTCCAATACCTGCAAGGGAAAGTTCAATGATCGGGGCAAGCCTGCCTATACCTGCAGCTGTGTTCCCGTTTTATTCAAGCGCTCCCGCTTTGACCTGCTGGACAGCGGTTATTTCTGGTACGGAGAGACCCCTGACCGTCCCTCTTATCCCTTTTCCGATACTTCCCATTACCGCATCTGCAGTTGGGTAAAGCTGAAGGAAAAGGAAACAGGGCTGGAATTTTATAATTATTCCGTTCATATCCATAATGATGCCCATCTGGGCGGCAATGCCGGTGAGCGGGCCCTGGAGCAGCTGATGCAGGAGGCGGAGGCTCTGCCCCCCGAGGCTCTGGCCTTTTTCGGCGGGGATTACAATATCCTTTACGGAGATGCCGTTTATCAGACGATGGATGGAAAGCGGCTGATGGATCTTCGGGATGTGGCTAAAAATATGGAGGCCGCCGGTCTGTGCGTGGCGGAGGATCCCGCCCGTCCCAATTGGCGGGATCATCTGATGGCCAGGCCCGATGGGCGGATCGGAGTTACCCACTGGGGCTTTTTGCGCCCGCAATATGCGTTGCCGGAGGAAAATGTGGAGCCGGGGCGGATCTCCGACCACCCCAGTCTGTTTATTGATGTTACCGTCGACCCCGAGGGGGATTATACTCCGTTTCAAGGAAAGAGCGGGAGCAAGGCGTAATAGGAAGAGGCTGTAAAGATCAATATCGTTTTACAGCCTCTTTTTCTTTTATTTGCGACCGGTATTTATGCATAGACTTTTCTTTCTGATACTGGTATAATGAAAGAAAGCAATTATCAGGGGGTTT
>JAZNGR010000212.1:0-1725 GCA_045576575.1 Eubacteriales bacterium | reverse complement strand
TCGCGAGGAAAGTACCGCTCCAGAACATTTGAAGGTGTCGCCAATGCCATGGCCATGCAGTGGGGTGATTACATCCTCGATGAACTTCAGCAGCGCACCTAAGTCCGTCCGCAAACCCCCACCGCCACCCCGCTCTATCGCCGCGTGGCGAAAAACCCCCACATCGCATATCGCCACCATGTCGTAACCGCCATGACGCCCGAATGCGATGAGGGGAGAGCGGTTGGGACATTATTTGTCGGCTCTGCCCTCATATCCAGTCCTACGGATTCGATATGAGGGCGACGCGTTGTCGTGCTCGGGGCTAAAGCCCCTGCGCCCGTCAGATTATTACCATGCGTCGCGATCGTCGCGTAGGCCTCTAGGTTCTGCTTCCGTTCTGTCGGTTCTTCTTAGCCGGACAGAGCCGGCCTTTCGGGTTCTGGGTTTAGTTTGTCTGCTGCGGCAGTACTCGGGCTAAAGCCCTCGCCTAGTAGGAGAATTACTCTGCTATCGGGGTCGAATGGGAAGGTCGGGCGGTCGCACTGCGCGACGCTCTATAGAGCGCGCTGGTGCCCCGCCCTTTTACGGTTCCGTTCAAGGTTTTCTTAATGAGTGGACGTATCTGTAACCGTCAATCGGTGTTCATCGTCATTAGTAAATTGACCGTAGCCCCCAGCGAGAATGCGAGTTTATGATAAATCCCTTCGGGGCTTTAGTCATAATCTTCATTCTCGTGGGGCTTTCGGTTTTTGAGGTTCTTACGCCCTCTTCCTATAGGTCGAGGGCGCGAGTATCCTTGCGTCGAGTGTATTTAAAGCACAGATTTTCTGAATTAATCTGTGCCCGCCCTGTAGGGCTCTAATCGGTAGCCCGCACAAGCGGGCTGAGTTTTTTATTGGGGGGCGGCACTCCCCGCCCCCCAACCCCCCTCGGAGGCCGAACGTCGGCACCGATTTTTTTTGGGGGCATTCATTGCCATGCCCCCATGCCCCTCGGCTAGTGTTTTTCATAGATTGCAAATATCGTGCCAAAATTGGCATCGTTTCGGGGCTGCTGGAGGCCGTTTTCAGGGGTGTCGGTGGGGTTTAGACCCCTTTGCGCAAACGTCGATAAAATAGGTCTATTCGTCGATTATTGTTGCATATTTGCAGATATTTTCGTACCTTTGCTATGTAAATAAATGATTGTTTCACCCTTTAAAAATTACAGATTATGACAAAAGAAGCTTTTATTCAGTTCTATGATCTCTTTACCCAGTTGGTAAAGCAAGATTTAGGAGGCGAGTATGTTATGAATGCGTCCGCTAGATTGGTTAATTATTGTGGCGGTTATACTTTAGAGTTGCATCCCCATTGCATGATGTGGGGTGATGAGATCGTCCTCATTCAGAGTCTTTGCCATCGATTTAATCATAACCTCGAGGTTCATTTGCAAGCAGGCTTACTCCTTATTTGGTGAGCCAGCCTTTATATTGTTTCACCCTTTAATGTTTTTACCCTATGAAGAGTTTTTTGTATAATGCCTGGCAGGTTGTTTGTTGGTCGGCGATTGTTGTTTTATGGTTATTAGTTTTCTGTTGATTATGGAGTGCGTTCAGTTAGATTTATTTAGCGGCCGCGTTATCTCCTCTGTTCCCGAGGTGTCAGCCGCCGTTAGTGCCCCTTCTTTTGAAGGTGCTAGTGATTACGATGCAGCCGCAAAGCGGCAGGGGATTGATAGTGTCCTGTTGAATCCATGTGGCCA
>JAZNGR010000211.1:0-2468 GCA_045576575.1 Eubacteriales bacterium | reverse complement strand
GCACCTTAAAATTCAAAAGTTTGGATGCAAAGCAAGGCATAAAATGTAAGGCTCTCTGACGGATGACGAGTATTTTTAACACAGATTTGCGCCAAAATCTTGAATTTTAAGGCGCTTATTCCTTACGAAGGTCTGCCCAAGGGCTATGCCTTGCGGATCTTTCCTTTTGGATCCAGATAATAAACGCTTCCGTTGGTTTGCCCGATGGCGGAGGCATATTTTTCTTTCAAGATGGTGGCCTCTTGACCTTTCAGGCGACAGGGATAGTTTTGGTTGTTGAGAAAATAAAGGGCGCCGTCTTCACCGGCGGTGAGATGGGAGAGGGAAGATGCGGTGATCTGCTCCGCCTGTTCGGCAAGACGATACAGTCCGCTGTCCTTGGCAGCATAAAGAGTATCCCCCGAAATGCAAATTTCCCGAAAGCCCTCTGCAATCGGCAGCCCATCGGCATAAATTCGTCCGTCGGTCCCTAAAATGTAAAGAACACTGTTTAAAAAGCCATAATCTTTGGCTTTTATAGAAGAAAGGGCGGTAATATAAGTTCCGTCTCCTGCTAAGTATTTCACAATCTGTTCGGTGGCATCCAGAAAATAGACCCCTTCTTCCGCCGACATCATATGATTGGCGGGGCGAGGCGAGATCTTCACCGAGATGCCCTTATAATAGGCGTAGATTCCCGCTTTGGTAGAAAGATAGGTGATTTCTCCGCCTGCTGCCAAACCGTCTGCCTGGGGAAAATTTTTGAGGGTTACGCCCCCTTGAGCAATGGGAGAACTTTCGGCAAGGGCGGGAGAGATCTGCGGCGCGGTTGAAACTCCTTCGGGCAGGGTAATGGGATGCCCTAAGATCGCCTCGGCATGTTGCTGTGCAGCATAAAAGGTCAGCGGATCGGCGTATTGCTGAAAACTCATCAGCAGTTCCCGCCGTACCGTTTCGTCCTCGGGATGCTCCTCTAAAATGACCATGCGGCAGATGTTTTGGGCGATCCGTCCTTCTGCCTGTCCTAAAAGTTTATAAGGATCGGGCGTCGGCTTCCATAAAAGCAACAATAGGAAGATTCCAATGGCGAGAGTAGCGCCTATGATGCCGATGATCATCGGCTTTTTTCGTATCTTTACTGTCATAATGTTAATTCTACCATAAATCCCATTAAAAATGAAGAGAATTTTGGCGATTTTTTTATTGACGGCGAAAAAACGGGATGCTATAATTTTTTTATATTTTATATAGGAGATGATACATATGGCAATTAAAAACGCCTATCTGAACGATCTTTATACCCGCGTGGAAAAGCGCAATCCCGGTGAGAGCGAATTCCTGCAGGCAGTCTATGAAGTGTTGGAATCCCTGGAGCCTGTTGCCGAGCAGCGGGCCGATCTGATTGAAGCAGGCGTCTTCGAGCGGATGGTCGAGCCCGAGCGTCAGATCAGCTTCCGTGTGCCCTGGGTGGATGATAACGGTAAGGTGCAGGTCAACCGTGGCTATCGCATCCAGTTCAATTCCGCCATCGGCCCCTATAAGGGCGGCATCCGTTTTGCTCCCAATGTAAATTATTCTATTATGAAGTTCTTAGCTTTTGAGCAGACCTTTAAGAACAGCCTCACCAGCCTGCCTATGGGCGGCGGTAAGGGCGGCGCCGATTTCGATCCCAACGGTAAGTCCGATGGTGAGATCATGCGCTTCTGCCAAAGCTTTATGCTGGAACTCTCCAAGCATATCGGTGCGGATACCGACGTTCCCGCCGGTGATATCGGCGTAGGCGCCCGCGAGGTCGGCTATATGTTCGGTCAGTATAAGAGACTCCGCAATGAGTTTACCGGCGTACTCACCGGTAAGGGCATCCCCTTCGGCGGCTCTTTGATCCGCCCCGAGGCTACCGGCTTCGGCGTTGTGTACTATGTGGTGGAGATGCTGAAGGCTGTGGGCGATACCGTGGAGGGCAAGACCTTCGCTGTTTCCGGCTTCGGCAATGTTGCCTGGGGTACTGTTAAGAAGGTGACCGAGCTGGGCGGTAAGGTCGTTACCGTTTCCGGTCCCGACGGTTATGTTTACGATCCCGACGGTGTTTGCACCGAAGAGAAGATCAACTATCTCTTGGAGATGCGCGCCTCCGGCCGCAATAAGGTGCAGGATTATGCCGATAAGTTCGGTGTAGAATTCTTTGCCGGTAAGCGTCCTTGGGAGCGGAAGGTAGATATCGTAATGCCCTGCGCCACCCAGAATGAGGTGAATATCGACGATGCCAAGAACATCGTTGCCAACGGTGTGAAGTATTATGTGGAGGTCTCCAATATGCCCACCACCGCTGATGCTGTTGCTTATCTCAAGGAGAATAAGGTCGTGATTGCTCCCTCTAAGGCTGTCAATGCCGGCGGCGTTGCCGTTTCGGGTCTGGAGATGAGCCAGAATTCCATGCGCTATAGCTGGACCGCTGAGGAAGTGGAAGTCGGATCGTAGCCATGTCGTTC
>JAZNGR010000210.1:0-12270 GCA_045576575.1 Eubacteriales bacterium | reverse complement strand
ATAAGCCGAAAAGCACCGAAATACTGCCGCTTCAGGCGGGTTCGGATGCTACCCCTCTGCTTACTATATCATAAACAAATGGTTCTGTCTATATTTGCTCATAACATTGACAAATAAACATAATTGCGCTAAAATATAAGCATAAACAAACAAAAATGAGCAAGAAAAGGGGCAAAAAATGTTAAGTGAACGCCATCGGTTGATTTTGGATCACCTGAAGGAGATCCAGAAGGCAAGTGTCAAAGAATTAGCCGCCGCATTGTTTGTCAGCGAGGCAACGGTTCGGCGAGATCTTGCAGAATTAAAATCTCTGGGGCTGATCGAGCGGGCTCATGGAATGGCGTTGCTGCCGGACCATTCGGAGGAGGTCTCCATCTTCGTGCGGATCAATGAAAATGCGCGGGAAAAGGAACTGGCGGTCTCCCGCGCACTGCCCCACCTGCCGGAATTTCAATCGGTTTTTCTGGATAGCTCTTCCACTGCGCTGGCGCTGGCGCAGCGGATCGACCTCAGAAATAAAACCGTTGTGACCAATAGCTTGCAAAGTGCGGTGTTGCTTTCCAAAAAGAAGGATATCAACCTGATTTTGCTGGGCGGTTTTATTCAGCATAATACCGTTTCGGCCACCGGCAGCTGGACAGTGCGGCAATTAAATGATTTCACCTTCGATCTGATGATCTCTTCCTGCGCCGCCATCAACGGGGAAGAGGTGCTGGAGCGTACTCTTGAGCAAAAGGAGATCAAATACACCGCTTTTTTGCGGAGCCGTAAACGGATATTGATCGCCGATCATTTTAAATTCGGCGCCAAAGGCACCTATCGGGTGGCGTCTTTGAGTGATTATGATCTGGTGGCTACCGATCTGCAACCACCTCAAGCCCTGCTGAAACAGAACATTCCGTTTATTTATCAATAATAAAACCGATACCCAAATGGGTATCGGTTTTTATACTTTTAGTCTGTAAAATCTGTATAGATCGGTGCCAAGGCATCGTGAATCTTTTTATATTTACGAAAAATCGCTTCATAGCGTTTTTGGTTTTCGGGATCCGGTACAGAAATCGAATCAATTTGAACGCAGGCTTCGGCGGCTTGGGCAAAGCTCTCGAACCAACCGATGCCCACTGCCGCCAGCATAGCGGTACCGAAGGAGGAGTCGTCCACCTCCACCTTTTCCATGCGGATGCCCAGCACATCGGCCACGATCTGCCGCCAAAGCATCCCCTTGGCGCCGCCGCCGATGATTCTTACGCGCTTCATCTCCACCCCCAGCTCTCCTAAAACCTGCATGCAATCCTTCAGGCTCATGGCAACCCCTTCCAGGGTAGCGCGGGTAAAGTGGGCGGTGGTATGGTGGGAGTTGATGCCGGTATAGCTTCCTTTCAGGTCGGGATCATTATAGGGGGTCAGTTCTCCGTTCAGATAAGGATGGAACATCAGACCGTCGCTTCCTGGGGGAACCCCTTCGGCGCCCACATTCAGTTCTGCAAAAGGCTCCCGACCGATGGCATCCCGATACCAGCGGTAGCTGGCGGCGCAACTGGCAGTGGCGGTGCCGGGGTACCAAAGCCCCGATACCACATGGCGATAGTTAAACACATATTTACTGTCCAGCGGCCGATCGGTTACCACACAAATTCTGCCGGCGGTTGCCAGCTTCACGGTGGCGTGTCCCGGCTCCACATTGCCGGCGGCAAAAACCTCCATAACGGTGTCGGTAGTGCCGCAAAAGACCTTTGTACCCTCGGCCAGGCCGAATTCCTCGGCCCGCTCTTTGGTGACCGCGCCCACCTCATCAATAGGGTCGCATACCCGCGGCAACCATTCCTTCTGAATGGCACCGACAGCGCAAAGTTCCTCCGACCACCGCTGATTTTTGGCATCGTAAAACATCGAGCCTGCCGCATCAATGGTATCGGTCTCCATGGAGCCGGTCATCCGAAACCGCAGATAGTCCTTGGCAAATAAGAGGTAGCGGATCTTTCCCCAGATCTCAGGCTCCTGCTTGCAAAGCCACATCATCTGCGGGAGGGTCCATACCGTTGTGGGCGCATTCATCACCTGCTCCATAACGGTGTCGAGGCAGGTTTGTTTCAATTCCAGAACCTCCGCCTTGCTTCGCTGATCGGTCCATAGAATGGCCCGCCGCAATACCTTTTTATCCGCGTCTAATAAGACGGCGGTATGGGTGGCGGCATCAAAGGAAATGGCTTCGATCTGCCGAGCATTGATATTTGCCTTTTGCAGAATATCTTTGAGGGCGGTTTTAAAGGCTTTGCACCAATCCTCCGGATCCTGCTCGCACCAGCCCACCTGCGGATAATAGGTGGGGTACTCACAGCCCGCAGTGGCCGCGATCCTTCCGTCCTGACCCAGCAGCGTCAGCTTTACACTGCCGCTGCCGATATCGGTTCCCAAAACATAGTTCATCATAGATCCCTTTCTGACCGTTGAGGCCTTGGATGATCAGCGAACCCAATCGTGCTGGGGGTCGTTGCTCCGATTGAAGCCCTGATAATCACCGGCCATCAGCCAAAGGAAATAGGTTTGATAGCCGGGGGTGGAGACGGTGGTATGATAGCCATAAGGGAATTCCACCAATTCATCGTTTTTAACACGATAAGCCTCATCCAGGCTTCCGTCGGCTGTATACATACATTGTACAGCAAAGCCCTGCTTGGGGTCAAACAGAAAATAGTAGATCTCCTCGCAGATGCATTCGGTGGGCATATTATCTTCATCGTGCTTATGGGGCGGAAAGCCTGCCCAGTTGCCCTCGGTGCAGTAAGCCTCGCCTACCGTCAGCACCTTGGCATTGGAATTGCCGTCGATGATAAAGCTGGTCTCCCGCTGGAAGGGAACGCGCCCCAAAAGCTTTAAGACCACATGATCCTCCCGCAATACCTGAGGCTTGGTCTTCTCGGCAACAGGCGTGCCGCAAACGGCGATCTTGATATGATCAATAGCCTCGATCTCCAGATGCTGTTCCCGCGGCATATAAAAGCTCTCGGCCTTGCGGTTTTCAAAAACCGAGTTGCGGTTGCCGATGTTTTCCCATTTTTTGCCGTTGCAGATCACATTGCAGTGACCCTCCAGCATAATAAAGGCCACCTCATTTCCTTCGGTATAGAAGGGCAGGCGATCTCCGGGATTCAGTTCAATGATCCCAAACTCCAATTTATTGAGACTGCATTCGCCGATTTGGCAAAGCTTGGTATAGCCGATGGATGTAACATAAGATTTCTTGAAATTCATGAAAGTTCCTCCATTAATTGATTGATAACGGTCTCCCAATCACCGACGATGCCGTAATCGGCATAATCAAAGATCGGCGCCTTGGGATCGGAATTGACGGCGATGACCTTTTCCGCGCCCGACATTCCCGCCAGGTGCTGTACCGCGCCGCTGATCCCAACAGCGATATACAGCTTGGGGCATACCGTTACGCCGGTCATCCCGATCTGACAGCGAAAGGGCGCATACCCTGCATCCACTGCTGTTCGCGTTGCGCCCAGGCCGGCCCCCAGCCGATGGGCAAGGGCCGCCAGCTTCTCAAAGCCCTCTTTGGAGCCGATGCCCATTCCGCCTGCTAAAATGATGGTTGCCTGCCCAAGGGGCTTTCCGGTGAGGAAGGGCTCAAAGCCGAGAGAACGAATGGCTTCTTTTTCTGTAAATTGCTCCTCATAGACCGCGGGGTCGGTCACGGGGCGGGGAAGGGAACGGAAGGTTCCCGAGCGAACGGTGGCCATTTGAATGGGGCTTAGGGAGCAAATGGTTGCCATCAGCGAATTGCCGAAGGCGGGGCGGGTCTGGAGCAGTTGGCCGCCCTCCCAATGCAGGGCGGTGCAATCTGCCGTCAGTCCGGCTTTCAGCTTCCAGGCCAGCAGGGGCATTATATTTCGCATCTGGACGGTGGCAGGCGCCAGAATAACGCTACTGCCCCATTGGGTGATCTTTTGGGCTAAAAAGTCTGCAAAAACCGCCTCGTCGGTGACGGTAGGATTCTTTAAAATATGGATGATGTTGGCACCGTATTCGGCGGCCTTTTTCTGCTGCCCCATCGGCACCAAGACCCGCGCGGGTACTCCCCAGGAGACGGCCTCGCTTAAGAGCCCCGTATCCAGACCAAAGGGGCATAAAACCAAGATCTCGCTCATGGCTGCACCTCCCGTATCATCGTGATCATTTGAGAGATGCCTGCCGCCAAATCAGCCGATTTGGGGCCTTTTCGCAGACCGGGGAAGGAATGCTCCATAGTCAGAACCTTGGTCAGAGAGCCCTTTAAGCCGCAGTCCTCTGTATTCAAGTTCAGATCTTCTGCCGATCGTTTCATGACCGTTTTGTTTTGGGCCTTGCGCAGGGAGAGGATCCCCGGCAGACGCAAATGATAGGAATACTCGCAAAGGCTGACCACCAGCGGGCCTTCTGCCTGCAGAAGCTGTACGCCCTCTTCCAGGCGGCGGGAGAGGAGCAGAGAGTTTCCCTCTCGGGTGATCTTTTCTACATTGGAGATACAGCCTATCCCGAGAGCCGCCGCCAACTGCGCCGGGATGTGACCGGTCTCGCCGTCGATGGCCCGTCTTCCGCAAAGGATCAGGTCAAAGGGACCCAGTTTTTCCGCGGCCGCCTTTAAAGCCGCCGCGGTTGCGCGGGTATCGGCCCCGGCCATACAGCGGTCTGTTACCAAAACCGCCTGATCCGCTCCGCGGGCCAATAATTCCCTTAAGGGTTCTTCCAGCTTGGCAGGTCCCATGGTCAGTACCGTCACGGTACCGTTGCTGTCCTTCAAGGAGATCGCCGCTTCCAGAGCGGATTCATCGGCGATGTTCCATTGAAGGGCGACTCCGTCCCGCTTCAGTCGGTATTGCCCGTCTACCTGAACAGAGGAAGAAACCGGCACCGATTTGATGCAGACAAGAATGTGTTTCATTTAATCCACCAAAGCATCAAAAAGGTCGATGAGTTCATACCCTTCGGGTACGCAAAGCCCAAGGCAGAGATAGGTCTGGGGATTTGCCACCAGCATAGCGGTGTTTTCCGTACGCAACAGATCCGCCCAGCGGCCGCCGGCCACCTTTTTGATCATTTCGGGCATATAGCCGTAAGCCACAGCCGTGCCGCAGGATTTTGCCAGCTTTTCGCGGTTGAACATTTCGCCTACCTCATAACCGGCCGCTTTGGCCATGGCGCGAACGGGGGCGAATTCATGGAAGGTGCGGGCTAAGCGGTCATCATCGTGGCAGGCGCCCTTGACGCCGTTGGCCGCTTTGGCAGCCAGTTTGCCTTCTTCCAGCAGTTTGGCAACATAAGCGGTAGCGGTGGTGATATCCTGACGGATCTCGCATCCGAATTCGGGGTATTTCTGCTTCATAATTTCAGCATCGTAGCTGTCCAGCACAACCACCGGCAGCGCAGTCTCATTGATGGCGGCGGCGCAGGTTGCGGCCTGTTGGGCTACTTCCTGGGTATAACCCAGAAGATCGGCCAGCATCATACCGGAAGAAGGCTCCTTCTCCAGCACTTTGGCGGAAACGCCTGCCTTGGCAAGAAGCTTGAGAAAATTCTTTGCCATCTCGGGCACCTTCACCGCGGCCACATCACCGATATAAACCAAAACATCGGTACCGTCCTGCCCGAAGGAGGGCTTTTCAACGCCGTAGACATTGCCGCTTTCCAGTGCCTTTTCGATCATTTCCATTACAGGCGCAGGCGCCAGTTCGTTGATCACCGCTTCGGTGCGGGCCTCGCGAATAAAGAGCGGGGGCTGGTAGCCGGTGGCGCAATCGTTGGTGCAGGCGTCACACAGCAGGCATTCATACATCGCCTCTGCCATATCTTTATCAAATGTTTGGGCGCCCTTGCGGACCATGCTGAGCAGCAGGCCCTTGGCGCGGGGGGTGTTCAGTTCTTTACCGGTCTGGTGCTGAATGGGGCACAGATGACGGCACATCCAGCAGAAACGGCATTTTTCCGCGTGATGAATTGCATTTTGACTAATCATAATTCCTTACCTCCTGCCCTTTCTTAAAGACCCATCTTATAGGGGTTCATGATCCCGTTGGGATCCAGTTTTTCCTTCAGCGCCTGCAGAACCTGCAGAGCGGGGCCGTATTGCTCCCGTACCAGGCGGGAAAGCTTCAGGCCTACTCCGTGGTGATCGTTGAGCACACCGCCGTTGGCCAGCGCCGCCCGAACACCGGTATTCCAGATCTGATTATGGACCCGCAGAGCCTCTTCGGGATCCTCGGGAGGATTATCGATAATAAAACGGGAGTAATTCATAGCGCCCCAATCATACCAATGGGAACTATGGGAGATAAAGCGCACGCCGTATTGCTTGAAGTTATCCTCCACAGCGGCCTTCATTGCCCGATAGATGTTTTCGATCTGGGCATGGGTGGCAACGGTATCCAGAGTACCGAACATCTGGGGAAGATCCATAATATGGTCGGGGTAGAAGAAGGTGATGCGGTTCTGGAACCATTTCTCGCCGTATTCGGTGCCAAGATCCTCGGCGCCGTATTTCTTGGCGATCTCCAATACGATCTCCAGCTCGGCATCCACGATCTTCCGATAGCCTTCCAAGGTGAGATTGAGGAAAGAGCCCCTCTTTTCAAAGCCCAGGATCTTTTTGATGATGGAAACGGTTTCTGCCTCATCAAACAAACGGACGATAGAGGGCTTTACTGCCTGCACGATCTCGCGGCAGGCCTGATAGCCGATATGAATATCGGAGAAGAGGAAGGCGTGGTGGATCCGAACCTCGGGCTGCTTCACGATCTTGAACTTTGCCTTGGTCATAATGCCCAGAGTGCCCTCGGAGCCCACAAAAAACGGAATTAAATTAGGGCCGGAGGAATGCTTGGGTACCGGCAGGGTCTCGATAATGTCGCCGTTGGGCAGAACCACCTCTAAAGAAAGGCACATATCGTCCATCTTGCCGTATTTGGTGGATAAGATGCCGATGCCGTTGTGGGCCAGGGCGCCGCCGACGGTACAGCAGGTCATGCAGGAGGGAATGTGCATCACCGAATAACCGTGCTCATTGACCAGATCCTCTAAGGTTGCAAAGATCATACCGGTCTCGCAGGTCACATAGCCGGACTCCACATTCAGTTCCAAAAGCTTATCCATCCGCTTCATATCCAGCAGGATGCCGCCGGCAACCGGCAGTGCGCCGCCCTGGGAGCCGCTTCCGCCGCCCCAGGTGGTAACGGGAATTTTATAGTAGTTGGCAATCTTGACCACCTTGGAGACCTCCTCGGTGGTAGCGGGACGCACGATAATATCGGGCATAGGGCCCTCCTGACCGGCATCCTGCCATTTGCGGCTCAGCCAGAAATAGTCTACCGAATAGACTGCCCGTTCAATGGCCTGGGTGGATACATTTTCCACCCCTACAGCATCCTCCAGCTCGGAGTGGATCATCTCAAACATAAATGATGTAATTTGCATAATAATCTCCTTTTTTCGTTACCGAAACTTTTCTACTGCCTGCACATGTCGGCGGGCAAGTTCTTCAATTCCTGTATAATCGTCGTTATCCAGCATTTCGCGGTTGATGATGCTCACTCCGGTTCCCACCGCATGGATGCCGCGGCTTAAGAATTCCGGAATAGTCTCGGGATTGACTCCGCCGGTAGCCATCAGCGGAATATGGGGCAGGGGACCGCGGATATTCCAGATGTAATGATAGCCCAGATCGTCTGCCGGAAAGAGTTTCACAATATCGGCGCCGGCATTCCATGCGCCAACGATCTCGGAAGGGGTCATGGCGCCGGGGATGGAAACCATTCCCAACTCCTTGGTCAGGGCAATGATCGCGGGATCCGAATTGGGGGCAATGATGAATTGCGCGCCCGCCTCCTTGGCCGCCCGAACCTGCTCCGAGGTCAGTACCGTGCCTGCGCCCAGGCAGAGCCCATCGCCCACCGCCTCGCGAACGGTGCGGATGGATTCCCGGAATAAGGCGGCAGGATCCGCCGCCTCCTGGTCAAAGGTGATCTCCAGCAGGGTAACACCGCCCCTTACCAGTGCCTTGGCCAAAGCGCCCATTTTTTCAACAGGCACTCTGCGGAATAAAACCATCAGTTTTTCCTGCAGGATAAAACGTTTTACTTGTTGCTGTTCCATCTGTATACCTCACTCAAAGTCCTTATCTTCCAAGCCCTTGAAGTAGTACTCGCAGTCGCCCTTGGGGCGAATGTCCGTAACGGTGCCGGTATAGTGACGGAGGATGCGGGGGGTATAGGGCCGCGCCAATACCTCGTCAACATTCACATCAATCCCCAGGCCCGGCTTATCCGGAACCAGAATGCAACCGTCCTCGTAAACAACTTCCTCGTTGGTAATGGCCTTGCGGAAGCGGCTGTCGGTCAGCATAATTTCGTGAATATGGAAGTTGGGGACCGAGGCCGCCAACTGCAGGATCGCCGCATTGGAGATGGGGCCGCTGGGATTATGGAAGCTGACGGGAATGTGCCGCGCCTCCGCCATAGCCGCAACCTTCTTGGCCTCCAAAAGACCGCCCACATGGAATACATCGGGCTGGAAGAAGTCCACTGCGTTTTTGTTCAGCAGCTCGTGGCAATGGTATTTGCCGTAGCAACGCTCCCCTGCGGCGATGGGGACTGCCGCGTGGTCGTGGACCCAGGCGGTAGAATCGTAATTATCGGGAGGGCAGGGCTCCTCCATAAACTTGACCTTAAATTGCGCCAGTTCCTTGGAGATCTCCACTGCGGTGGTGGGATTAAACCGCCCGTGGCATTCGATCAGCAGTTCCACATTGGGGCCCACCGCATCCCGAACCGCGCCGACAATGGCGAGGCTCTTGGCCATCTGCTCTTTATCGATGGTCATATGGGCTTTTCCGAAGGGATCCCATTTCAAGGCTTTGATGCCAAGGTCTGCCGTCTGCTTTGCCTTGGCGGCGAATTCCTCGGGCTCTCTGGCGCGGATAAACCAGGCGTTGGCATACATGGGCACACGGTCGCGCATTTTACCGCCGAAGAAGGTATAAACAGGGGTATTGAAGAATTTACCGGCAATATCCCATAAAGCGATCTCGATGCCGCTGATGGCAGACATCAGAACAGGGCCGCCCTTCCAGTACATATCCCGATATACCTCAAAAAGGAATTTTTCGATCTCCAGGGGATTTCTTCCAACCACCAGGCGCTTCAGATCGGCGATCATGCCCTCCAGCGCCATTTCATTGGTACCGAGACTTGCCTCGCCCCAACCGTAGAGACCCTCGTCGGTCTCCACCTTGATAAATGCCCAATTGGTGCGATAGGCATCTAATGTATAGATTTTAATATCCGAAATTTTCATGGTTATGCTCCTTTCTTATTTACCGGGGGTATATTTCAAAAGGCAGGCCAATACACCGGAATCCACCGCAAGCTCGGCGCCGGTGATGGTGCGGGCCTGCTCCGATGCCATAAAGTAGACGGCGTTGGCGATATCCTCCGGTGTGGATTCGATCCCTAAAGGCCAGTTGCTTCTTCTGGCGGCCATCTCTTCTTCGGAAATTTCATCCCAGCGGTCGGAGCGGATGGCACCGGGAACCACCTGGTTGACCCGAATTCCGTATTTCGCCCATTCGAAGGCCAAATTATGTACCATGGAGGCAATGGCGCCCTTGGAGATGGCGTAGGATGCTCGCCCGTGAACGGCGCCCTTATAATGAACAGAACCGATCAATACAATGGAGCCGCCGTCCTTCATCCGCTTGGCCGCTTCCTGACAGCAGAAGAAATTACCGCGGATGTTTACATTCATTACCCCGTCGAACTGCTCTTGGGTAATATCCAGTGCCGCGGAGCCCAGCCCCAGATTTGCGCTGTTGCCCACAAACACATCCAACCGATGAAAGGTCTGCTCCAGATCGGCAAAGACTCGTTGAATGTCCTCCACGCTCTCCAGATCCAAGGCGTAGCCCTTGGTGGGAACATGGTAGGTATCGGCGAGCTTTGCCGCCGCTTCCGCGGCGTCTGCTTCGCGGCGGCTGGTGATGCAGACCGCGTATCCTTCCGCCGCAAAGCGTTGGGCGATGGCAAAGCCGGTGTTTTTGGTAGCACCGGTGATCAATACAACTTTGTTATTCATACAGACTCCTCCAATATGGTTTTGGTGTCAATGGTTTCATAGATCCGAGCCCCATAGGCGCGAAGGCCGCGTTTTGCGGCTTCTTGCAAAAAGGCATCGGGCGTATCGGCGTATTTGGCAAATAATCCCCAATGAACGGGAACGGTCAGCTTGGGCTGCAGAGCGGCGGCAAAGCGGGCGGCATCCACGGCGTTCATATTGTTGCCCTGGCCGTTGATGACTGTATAGAGCAGGTCCACCGGCTCATCGATCTCAAGGAGTACCTCCCGATTATAAAGGGTATCGCCTGTCAGATATAGGGTCTGCCCCTCGGCGTGAATGATAAAGCCCAGGGCGGTAGGATCCGAGTGAACGGCGGAAACCGCGCGGATACGGAACTCTGGGGAAGACCATTCGGTGCCGGGCACCATGCGCACATAATTGTGGGGGCCGCCCACCTCGGTGCGCGCCTTGCTCCAGGCATTGGCCGCCGCCAAAACATCAACCGATCGGTCGGCGTCCAATAATGCCGTCAGCGACGGGATGTCCAAATGATCAATATGATCGTGGGACAGCAGAATGATATCCGGAGTTTGATGAAGGTATTCCTCCCGCAGAGGTACCAAACGGTTGAAGGCCGCCCCCGACCGTTCGGCGATGCTGTCTGTGAGATAAGGATCCATCATCAGGGAAGAATGGGCTGTTTGGATCAAGAGCCCAAACTGCCCAAGCCAAGTGATTTTCATAAGACTGCTCCTCATATAATAGTCGTGTTGGAAAATCGCTTTTCCACGCTTCAACAACAGTATACATCGGTTTTTCCAAAATTACAAGATTATTTCATATTTTTTGTAGTAAAATTTCAAAACATTTTTTCTTATTATTTATGCAATCTGCCATCAGTAGGGAAAAATGTAGTAAAATTACAGCGATCTATTGAAAAGAAGATAAATTAATGATATGATAAGAAAAATACGATTTTGTTGTTGATAGGTGGTTTTTATGGAGCAAGCGTCCATTCCTGCAATTATATTAAAAATGAAGAATATGATGGATACCTTTACCAAGTCGGAGCAGCGGGTGATCCAATCCATTATCCGAAATCCCCAGGAGGTCATTTATTTTTCGGTGGCGGAGCTGGCAGAGCGAAGCAAGGCCAGCGATCCTACCGTGATCCGCGCCTGCAAGAAGCTGGGGCTCAGCGGCTATCAGGATCTGAAGATCACCCTGGCCAAGGATCTGGTCAACCCTCTTCAGGCCATCAATGAGGATGTTTCTCCCGACGACGACTGTAAGGCAGTAACCGATAAGGTCTTTCAAAGTACCATTCGGGCGTTGCAGTATACCCATGATACCTTGAATGTGGGGCAGATCGAAGCCTCTGTAAAGGCGATCCTTGGGGCAGAGAATATTGTTATTGTCGGTATGGGCAATTCCCGCGCCATTGCCAATGATCTGGAGCATAAGCTCATGCGTCTGGGGAAGCATGCCCAAGCCTTTTCCGATCCCCATATGGCAACTATGGCCATCTCCTTTTTGAGCAGAAAGGATGTGCTGTTTTGTATCAGCCATTCGGGAAGTTCCCGTGAGATCGTTGATCTTGCGGCGCAGGCGGCCAAATTGGGTATCACCGTCATCTGCCTCACCAATATCGGCGTTTCACCCTTAAGCAAAATATCAAGTATTGTTTTGCATACCGCCTCCAGCGAGACCCATTATCGCATTATCGGTCTGAACTCCCGTATTGCTCAGCTGGCGATCATCGATACCCTCTATACCTTGCTGGCCCTGCAAACCGACGGCAACCGCTCCTTGAAGATCGAACAAGCCATGCAGAGCCATAAATATTGATGACTTCCTTATTATAAAGAATTAAAAAAACCGATACCCAAATGGGTATCGGTTTTTTATGGTGCGTCGCACCGAAAAAGATATCAGGGTTGAAACAGACCAACAAATTGGTGTTTGTTGTTATAAATCAATACTGATTTCGTACTTATCTTCAATGAGTATATAGTTCACATTATACTTCTGTGCGAGGGCTAACATTTCTGCATTATCTACCATCACACTATCCATTGTACACCATTCATCATCCATACGTTTTTCTATGACGTTTGCATATTTCTTTATGTCAGCAAAGTGATTTTTGATATATTCCTCACTCATTATAAGACAGTA
>JAZNGR010000209.1:0-1900 GCA_045576575.1 Eubacteriales bacterium | reverse complement strand
CCTCCAGCGCCGCTTTCAACACCGTAGCCAAATCGGTCTCCGCACCCAAAATGAGTTGTGCCACATGGGTCAGGGAGACGTAATCCTCCCCCATTCCTTTTAAAGCGGTCTCAGCCTCCTCTAAGGTAGCCCCCGATGCCGAGAGCACCGGCATATCGCCTGTTCCACCGCCTGCACCGGGGTCGCTTGCTCCGGTCAGGGTAATCTCCCCTTCCGTCCAATCCACACCCAATACCTGCACCAACATGGTTGACTCCAACTCTCGCGCAAAAGGAAGCATCTCACATCCGGTCAGAAGCAATAGCATAGGAAGCAGAAATAATCCCTTTTTCATCCTTGATTTCTCCTGTTCTTCGTGTGCAGCGATTTTTCCCTCAGTTTGGTCCGCGGTAAATGCAGACGCAGAACCGCGTGGCCCCCCACCTGATCCCCCCCATCGGATGCAAAGGGCGTCAGATAGGCCACCCCAAAACTTTCGATGGATGCCAGACGACACACTAAAATAATCCCGACAAATACCATCCCGAAGCAGCCGACAATACTGGCTGCTACCGCCAGCAAAAACCGCCATACCCGAAGTGCTGCCGAAAAATCCTGAGACGGCATAGTATATCCAGCAATCCCCGAGACCGCTACCACAATCAGCACGGCGGGGGAAACAATTTTTGCCTCCACCGCCGCCGATCCAACTACCAAACCGCCCAAAATAGACACCGTTTGCCCAATCGGCGCCGGCAGGCGCAACCCAGCTTCCTGCAACACCTCAAAAGACAAGAGCATAATCAGCACTTCAAACACCGTTGTAAAGGGTACATTTGCCTTTGCTGCGTTAATGGACATGGCCAACTTCAACGGAATCATCTCTGTATGAAAATTTACTGCAGCAATATAAAGGGCCGGCAGAAACAACGTAATCAGCATGCAAATATACCGCAGCACCGTTAAGGAAGATGCTACCACCCAGTTCTCCGATTTATCCTGCCCCGTTTTAAAAAACTGCCCCAACGTTCCGGGCAATAAATACCCCAAAGGAATGCCGTCAATAATCACTCCAACCCGTCCCTCCACCAAGCCGGAACAAAACCGATCAGGCCGCTCGGTGTAGGCAATCATAGGGAATGCTGTATTCACCTCGTCCACAATATACTCTTCCAGATTTCCGGTCATCAAAAGGGCATCTACGTCGATCTTTCGAATTCGGTCCTCCGCTTCCTTTACCAATTGAGGGTTGGTAATCCCGTCTATATAAAGGATGTCCACCGGGGTTAGCGTCTGCCTTCCCACGATCTGCTCTTTGACCTTTAGCTCCGGCGCCCGCAGACGGCGGCGGACCAAACTGGTGTTGGTGCGGATGCTCTCCACGAAGGAATCCTTTGCCCCTTTGATGGCAGGCTCGTTTTCCGAGGGTGATACAGCCCGTTTCTCCTCAGTACCCGTCATAAAGGACAGAGCCTTACCCTCTTCAAACACCAGCACGCAGTCACCGTTGATCAACGCGGCTACCGTTTTGTCCATATCGCTCAACGGCATCACCGTCAGGTCATATATACCTCCCCGGCACATGCGCTCATACGCCTCTTCCATGGTGCAATCAGCCAAAGCATCATTTTGCGCCAGTGGCCGGAGCAGATAATCGCAAGCACGCTCCAAACGCACCATGCCCGCCACAAAACACAACGTCACCTGCCGCAAGGGATCGTTGTGGATCAATATCGGGCGCACAAAAAAGTCCGCGCACCCCTCAAACACCTGCTGAATGTTTTCCACCGTCAACGGCAGATCGATGCGCGGCTGTTTTCGAGGGTGGGGCGGGACAAAATCCTGCTTTTTACCAAAGAAACCCATCATATACCCTTCCCTTTTATTTTCCTGTCCATAATGTGGAAGTCGGATCGTAGCC
>JAZNGR010000208.1:0-3592 GCA_045576575.1 Eubacteriales bacterium | reverse complement strand
AACGACATGGGTACGATCCGACGTAGCACCGGCCTGACCGCTGACACCGCCGCCAACAAGGTTGACAACAACATCAAACTTACCCATGGTATTGGTCAGCTCCAGGGGCTGACGAACCAGCATACGCAGGGTCTCCAGACCGAAATAATCGTCCATGGTTCTGCCGTTGATGGTTACATTGCCGTTACCGGGAAGCAGGCGAACTCTTGCAACAGAAGACTTTCTTCTGCCGGTACCGTAGAAATAATTCTCATTATTATACATCGTTCAGTCCTCCTTACTTCTCAAATACTTCGGGCTTCTGAGCGCCCAGATTATGCTCTGCGCCGGAGAAAACTCTCAGACGAGTCATAGCGTTGGAAGCGATCTTGTTCTTGGGCAACATACCCTTAACAGCCAGCTCCACAGCCTTCTCGGGGTTGGTTTCCATCATGGTCTTGTAGCTTACTTCCTTCAGACCGCCGATATGGCCGGTATGATATCTGTAAAACTTCTTGTTGAGCTTATCGCCGGTCAGAACAACCTTAGCGGCATTCAGAACGATTACACCGTCGCCACCGTCAACATGGGGGGTATAATCAGGGCGATGCTTACCCATCAGGATCATAGCGACCTGAGTGGAAACGCGACCCAGCGGCTTATTGGCTGCGTCTACAATATACCACTTGCGGGTAACTTGCTCTTGCTTTTTCATAAAAGTAGACATCGTTACTTCCTCCATTAATTCTTCTTTTTTATCGCTAGGTTATTATAATACAAGCAACTGCCACTTGTCAACAACTTTTTTCAAAAAATTCAATCTACACTTTACAATCTCTTATTTTCTCGTTTTTACTCTGTTTTACTCCAAATTACTCACTTTCAATTTACAAAAAATATTTGCTTTTTTATAGCAAAGGTCTTAAAATAAAGCCATAAAAGGAGTGTTTCTATGCAGCAGATATCAGGATACCTACGCCGCGCCATTGATGATTTTCAGATGATCCAAAAAGGCGAGCGGGTCGCAGTGGCGGTTTCGGGGGGAAAGGATTCCCTTCTTCTCCTCCATGGAATGAAGCATCTTTCCCGCTACCACCCTGCCGGATTCGATCTGATCGCCATCTTCATTGATCTCGGCTTTGATAATATGAATATAGAAGAATTGGAAAAGACCTGCCGCACCTTGGAGGTTCCGCTGGTGATCCGCAAGACTGATATCGCGCCGGTTGTTTTCGATACGCGCCAAGAGACCAACCCCTGCTCCCTCTGCGCCAAAATGCGGCGGGGCTCCTTGCACGATGCAGCTTTGGAAATCGGTTGCCGCACCATCGCCTTGGGTCACCATCGGGACGATGCGGTAGAGACCCTGGCCATGAACCTGATCTTTGAAGGGCGGTTATCCTGCTTCCAGCCGGTCACCTATCTGGATCGCAAGGATGTTCGGGTCATTCGCCCTATGATCTATCTCACCGAACAGCAGATCACCAATACCGTTCAGCGACTGAACATCATCCCCATCAAAAATCCCTGCCCCATGGATCATACCTCTATGCGCAAGGAGATCAAGGATCGCCTCGCAGAGGCCGAAAAGCTTTATCCCGGTCTTTCCGAGCGGATCTTCGGCGCCATTCAGCGCAGTGACCTCCCCGGCTGGAAAAAGGATTAACGGTTCCTATTGACAAATTCTTATTAAATATGATATACTTTTTTGCGTTAAAGACATTGACGAAGAGGTTATAAGAACTCCAAAGAAAGAGAAGCGGCGGTTGGTGCGAGCCGTGCAGAGGGGTCTTATGATGTCGCTTCCGAGTCGGAAGGAAGAAAGCTTGGCGAGTAGACCCTTCCCGTGATGCTGCGTAAAGGCCGAATAAGAGGCGTGCATCTGCGCGCAATTTGAGTGGTACCGCGGGTATTGATGTATTTTCAAGCTCGTCTCAAAGATTTTTCTTTGAGGCGAGTTTTTTATTTTAAAAAGGAGTAGTTCGATGAAAGAATTGGAAAAGGTTTATAATCCCCAGGAATTTGAAGATCGCATTTATGATTTCTGGGTAAAAGAAGGCGCTTTTCATTCGGAGCCCGATGAAAACAAGCAACCCTTCACCATTGTGATCCCCCCTCCCAATGTAACCGGTCAGCTGCATATGGGTCACGCTTTGGATGAGACCCTGCAGGACATTCTGATCCGTTATAAGAGAATGCAGGGCTATAACGCTCTTTGGATCCCCGGCACCGACCATGCCGGTATTGCTACCCAGATCAAGGTAGAAGAAGTCCTTCGCAAAGAGGAAGGGCTGACCCGCTATGATCTCGGCCGCGAGAAGTTTCTGGAGCGGGTCTGGGATTGGAAAAAGATGTATGGCGACCGCATCATCAACCAACTGAAGAAGCTGGGCTCTTCCTGCGATTGGGATCGGGAGCGCTTTACCATGGACGAAGGCTGTTCCAAGGCGGTAAAGGAAGTTTTTGTAAATCTTTATAATAAAGGTTTGATCTATAAGGGCAACCGCATCATCAATTGGTGCCCCAAGTGTACCACCGCTCTTTCCGATGCAGAGGTTTCTTATGAAGAACAGCCCGGTCATTTCTGGCATATCCGCTATCCGGTGAAGGACAGCGATGAATTTGTGACCATTGCCACCACCCGCCCCGAGACCCTCTTGGGCGACTCGGCAGTAGCGGTTCATCCCGAGGATGAGCGCTATACCCATTTGGTGGGTAAAATGCTGATCCTGCCTTTGGTAGGCAGAGAGATCCCGGTGGTTGCCGATGAATATGTGGATAAAGAATTCGGTACCGGTTGTGTGAAGATCACTCCCTGCCACGACCCCAACGACTTTGAGGTAGGCAAGCGCCATAATCTGGAAGAAATTCTGGTCATGGACGGCAACGCCAAGATCAATGCCAACGGCGGAAAGTACCAAGGGATGGATCGCTATGAAGCCCGCAAGCAGATCGTGAAGGATCTGGAAGAGGGCGGCTATCTGGTGAAGATCGAGGATCATACCCATAATGTGGGCGCCTGCTACCGTTGCGGCTGCACGGTGGAGCCTATGGCCTCCAGCCAGTGGTTTGTTAAGATGAAGCCCTTGGCTGAAAAGGCCATCGCTGTGGTCAAGGAAGAAAAGACCCAATTTGTTCCCGACCGTTTCAGCAAGACCTATCTCAATTGGATGGAGAATGTGCACGATTGGTGCATTTCCCGCCAGCTTTGGTGGGGTCATCGTATCCCCGCTTATTACTGCGACGCCTGCGGCGAAATGATCATCGCCAAAGAGGATGTTCATACCTGCCCCAAGTGCGGCGCACCCATGCGCCAGGAAGAGGATGTTCTGGACACCTGGTTCTCCTCCGCGCTTTGGCCTTTCTCCACACTCGGCTGGCCGGAAAAGACCGAAGACCTCGAATATTTCTATCCCAACAGCGTTCTTTCCTGCGGCTACGACATCATCTTCTTCTGGCTGGCGCGCATGGTGTTCTCCGGCATCGAGCAGACCGGCAAGTGCCCCTTCAGCGTAGCTCTCATGCACGGCCTCGTCCGCGACGCTCAGGGACGCAAGATGTCCAAGTCTCTGGGCAACGGTATCGATCCCATTGAAGTCATTGACAAGTTCGG
>JAZNGR010000207.1:0-1510 GCA_045576575.1 Eubacteriales bacterium | reverse complement strand
GGGCAACGGGAACCGTGGCCATATCCACCCGAGCGGGGACAGAGTCGGAATGGAAGCGGAAGGCGGGGGTCACGCTTTCCGTAAAGTTGAGAACCTTGGCCGCCAGCGGGGCCGACTCCGTAAAGGTAAAGCAGTTCATTTTATCGGTGAAAAAATCCACCGGGATATAAAGCACATCGTTCAGGAGGAAGGAATTTTCCTTCAGGGCGGTCTCCACCCCGTTGATTTCCACATTGGGGGTGCCCAAGGTGAAGGTGGCGTATTCCTCCGAGCCGCAAATCAAAAAGGAGCGGGTCTTGTGATCCCCGAATTGGCTGATGGCCATATAAGGCTCCAGCTCCGTTACGGGCAGGTAATAGGCCCCGTTGAAAAAGACCTCGCCGATCTCCAGCGTGCTGTCGTCCTCCCGTTCCCCCTCGGTAAAGATCATCAGAGGAAGAGCGTTTTCGCTTCCGTCGGGCCGATTGGCAATGGAAACGGCCACATAAGCCCAGTAAAGGACCACCATCACAAGGGATACCAAAAACGAAACCTTAACAAGCTGCAAGCGGCGCTGACGGTGAAGCCTTCTGCGGCGGCGAGCCTCGTAGCGCCCCTCATTTTGCTGAGCGAGGGTCCTGTGCTGCGGGTTTTTTTGTGCGGGACGGGGAGCCTTTGCCCCAGGCGCAGCCTTGGCGCTTTGCCTGTTATCCCGTTGCGGCGTCGTGCGGTAGCGTTCCTGTGCCATCGGTTTTCTCCCCTCCTTTTTTAATAGTATAACACAAAGGATAAGGGAAAGTCTATAGGGTAAATAAATTTATTTTTTTCTACCCGAAAAAGGCCATAGACAAACCAACCCCCATCTGTTATAATGAGGGCAAGAGCAAAGGAGGAAGAAATATGTTTTCACCGCTGAAGATCGCCTGTCTTCAGATCGAGCCTTATTATCACGAGGTGGATCGCAATCTGGAAAAGGCGAAAAAGTATATTTTGGAGGCCGCCGCAAACGGGGCGAAGCTCATTGTTTTGCCCGAGGTATTCAATGTGGGCTCCGCCGGCAAGTGTCGGGAGGATGTATACTCCGTGGCAGAGGAGGTGCCCGAGGGCAAGACCTGTCAAAAGCTTCTTTCTTTGGCCAAGGAGCTTGGTGTGTATCTGACGGGAACCATGGTGGAAAAAGAGGGGATCGATCTGTATAACACCTCTGTTTTCATCGGGCCCGAGGGCTTTGTGGGCAAATACCGCAAGACCCACCTGTGCTCCAATGAATTCTTGTGGTATGAGCCGGGCAATTTGGGGATCCCCGTGTTCCGCACGCCCTACGGCCGCATTGCTCTTTTGATCTGTATGGATTCCTATTTTCCCGAAACCTTCCGCATTGCCGCTCTGCAGGGTGCGGATCTTGTCTGCGTTTCCTACGCCTCGCAGAATTTTGATAAGGCTTATCATATGCCTGAGGGCATTCATACCCCCTTGGTTCCCCTTTGTATGGCCGCTTCCGCTTCCAACCATATTTATGTGGCGGCTTGCA
>JAZNGR010000206.1:0-3662 GCA_045576575.1 Eubacteriales bacterium | reverse complement strand
ATCATTGATTTTTTTACAGCCCCTTTTTCAATTTCTCTCTGGTTTTTGTTCCCGCTCCATCAATTGCCGTACCGCCTCGGCGGGATCGGCACCGTGGCACACCACCGCGTGAATGGCGGCGATAATAGGCATTTCTACCTGATAATGCTTTGCTAAAGCCTCGGCGGCGGGAAGGGCATTGATCCCTTCTACCACCATGCCGACCTTGCGGACGGCTTCTTCCGGGGAGCATCCCTGCCCGATCAGCATCCCCGCCCGATTGTTACGGCTATGGGTGCTGGTGGCGGTAACGATCAGATCGCCGATCCCCGCAAGGCCTGCGAAGGTCTGCTCTTGACAGCCCATGGCAAGTCCAAGGCGGGTGATCTCTGCCATGCCGCGGGTGATCAGGGCGGCTTTGGTGTTGTCTCCGTAGCCCAGCCCCACCGCAATGCCCGCCGCCAGTGCAATGATGTTTTTCATAGCGCCGCAAAGCTCGACGCCCTTGATGTCGGGATTGGTATAGACACGCATACAAGTGTTGGTAAACAGATCCTGCACCGTTTCCGCCGCGGCAAAAGATGCGCAGGCGGAAACAATGGCGGTGGGGAGATCCTCAGCCACCTCTTCTGCATGGGTGGGGCCCGAAAGCGCCACCAACGGCAGATCGGTACCGAGCTCTTGGCCAATGACCTCCGTCATGGTCAAGAGGGTATCCGCCTCGATGCCTTTTGCCACATCCACGATGATCTGCCCATCGCCCACAAAAGGACGCACCTTGGCGGCGGTGGCGCGGACATAGACCGACGGCACCGCAAAAAGCACCACATCTTTTTGCGCGCAGGCCTCCTCCAAGGATTTGGTAAATACGATTTCTGCAGGGATCTGCATTTTCGGCAGGTTGGGATGGGGCTTTCCCGCTTTTAAGCGGTCGATCTCTTCCCCGATGGCTGACCAAACGGTTACCTGATTACCGCCCAGCGCCAGCTGGCGCGCCAATGCCATGCCCCAAGTGCCGGCGCCTAAGATTCCGATGGTTTTCATAAAAAGTCCTCTCAATCAAAAAAGCCCCGATCTGCCCGATATAAGCAGAGCGGGGCACCGTATTTTTTTATATCATCCAGACGACACCGTAGGTGACCAAGGTGACAATGGCACCGGCGGTGAGTACGCCCAACACGATGGAGGGGAAGGCGCGCTTTAAGCGCATATCCAGCATGGCGGCGATCAGCGCGCCGGTCCATGCGCCGGTTCCGGGTAAGGGAATGGCAACAAAGACAAACAGCCCCCAAAAGGCATATTTTTCCACCGTCTCTTTTTTGGAAAGGGCGCGGTTTTCCAGCTTGGTGACCATTCCGTCCAGCCTGGGCATCACCTTGCGGATCCAGGCGAAGATCTTTTTAATAAAAATGATAATAAAAGGAACGGGGATCAGGTTGCCGATGATGGCAACGGGAATGGAGATATAAGGCTCCAGCCCGTGAGCAGTGGCGATAGGGATGGCGCCCCGCAGTTCAATGACCGGAACCATGGAAATCAGAAGAGTCATCAGGATCTTTCCGAAGAAGGTATTCCATAAAAAACTCAATGCATTATCCTCCTAAAGTTGATTTCCGTACATTATATCATATTTCTTCTTTTTTATCAATGCTTTTTTCCAGAATGGCGGTGACGGTCTGCAGCTGTTCCTTGGTGAGGTCGGCTTGGCCTGTGGGAATGGCCGACCGGGAGCGGGCGTAGCCGTCATCGAGGTTGATGCCGTATTCCTCGCCGTTTTCCAAGGTTACAAGGATGGGCGGCAGGCATTTGCAGACCTTCATGGGATCATATTTGCAGTTTTGCAGGATCTCGATAAGCGTTTCTGCATCGGTGCCGCTGACGGTATAGGTGCCGTTGGCTTGGTCTTCCACCGTTACCGTAACAGTTTTGGCAACATCCTCGGCATCAGGGCAATAGATGGTATCGATGGTGGTACAGCCGGCGCCTACCATCAAAAGCAGTAAGAATAAAATCATCAGTCCGTATTTCATCGTAAGACCTCCTTTATAAGAAATACGATCATAAATTCAATTTTGTTGCACAAAACTAAAGAAAAACATGATTAAAATATGTTTATTGTGCCGTTGACAGCGGTTTACAAACATGGTAAAATTATCTACAATGGAAAATATGGTGTAATTTTGGGAAGGAGGATAAAAAGAGAATGTTCCAAATCACCGAAGGAACCATGAATATCGGCCATGTCGTACTTTTAGGCGTGGGGATCGTGTTTATTGGTTTGATCTGTATTGTCATCTTGTGTGTGCTGATGGGCAAGGTGGTTCAATTGCTGGAAAAAGGCACTGCGTCTCAGGCAGAAGCCGCTCCCGCGCCCGTCGCCCCCGTTACCGCACCTGCCGCGGCCCCTGCCGCTGCCATCCCCAATCGCCCCGAGCTGGTGGCCGCCATCGCCTGCGCTTTAGCTGAGGAGATGGGCACCGATGTTTCGGCGATCCGAATTTGTTCGTTAAAAAAGGTTTAAGAAAGGAAGTATCAACCATGAAAATGTATAAAGTGAATGTAAACGGTACCGTATATGAAGTTGCAGTCGAGGTAATGGACGGTGTTCCCGCAGCTCCTGCTGCCGCTCCCGCTCCTGCCGCTGCTCCCGCTCCCGCCGCTGCTCCCGCTCCCGCCGCTGCTCCCGCTCCTGCAGCACCTGTTGCCGCCGCTCCCGCAGGCGGGGAGGCGATCAACGCTCCCATGCCCGGCACCATTCTGGCTGTGAATGTAACCAACGGCGCCGCTGTAAAGAAGGGCGATGTGCTGTTTGTGTTGGAAGCGATGAAGATGGAAAATGAGATCATGGCTCCCTGCGACGGTACCGTTGCAGGTGTCGGTGTTTCCAAGGGCGCTTCTGTTTCCACCGGCGATACCCTCTGCTCTATCCAGTAATCGGAGGAAGCTCCTATGTTAGACGCAATTACCAATTTTTTGGGGCAGACCGGCTTCGCCATGTTTGGCGGCGATAATTGGAAATGCCTCATTATGATCGTCATCGCCTTTGTGCTGGCGTATCTGGCCATCGTGAAGCAGTATGAGCCCCTGCTCCTGCTGCCCATTGCCTTCGGTATGTTGCTGACCAATCTGCCCGGAGCCGAGATGTTCCATGAGGAATTGTTCGCCGGCGGTCATGTCAATTGGGCGATGTTCTCCGGCGCGGATTTCATCAATAGCGCCAATCTTGCCATGCCGGATTATTTCTCTATTCTCAAGTCCGGCGAGGTCATTATGAGCGATGGCTACGGCAGCTATGTCTTTGGTCAGCTCTCGGGGCTGACTCTGGAGACCGAGGCGCTGATCAATTCCGCCGGCCAGATCGTTACCGCTTCCGGCGAGATTATCAAAGAGAACGCCAATATCCTCATCGATCTGGTGGGTCTCAGCGTTCAGAACGGCAACCTTTATATCAATGAGACCCTGCTGGGTACCGGTGTTGAGACCATCACCGCAGGCCTGCTGGATTATCTCTATCTGGGTGTGAAGTTGGGCATTTATCCCTGCCTGATCTTCCTGGGCGTGGGCGCCATGACCGATTTCGGTCCCCTGATCGCCAATCCCAAGAGCCTGCAAGTCGGATCGTAGCCATGTCGTTCTGTGAGCCAAGGAGTTGACTGCCTTATTTGTCTTCCTAAGACCGCTTG
>JAZNGR010000205.1:0-2157 GCA_045576575.1 Eubacteriales bacterium | reverse complement strand
ATTGACGGGAGCGATCCATACGGAAAATCTGGTTTTTAGCCTGAATGCTACCATGCCGGTCTTCTTGATCATGGTATTGGGTTATCTTCTCAGCAAAACCTCATTGATCAATGACAGTTTTGCCAATAAACTGAATAATTTTGTGTTTAACGTCGCTTTGCCCGTCCACTTATTTAAAAATTTGGCCGAGGCTGATTTTCATGCGGCTTGGAACGGAAAACTCGTTGCATTTTGCTTCATCGTCGCTCTTCTTTCTATTCTGATCACCTTTGCAGTTTCCTTTACCCTGAAGAAAAAATCTCTGCGCGCTGAGTTTACCCAAGCCGGCTACCGCAGTAGCCAAGCCCTTTTGGGTGCCGCTCTCTTGCAAAATATTTACGGCAGCACCGGTCCTCTTTCTCTCATTCTGATCGGCGCTGTTCCTTTGTACAATGTAGCCGCCGTGATTCTGCTGACCACCATGGCACCCGGCGGAAAAATGAATGGGAAAACCATTCTTAAAACCTTAAAAGGCATCGTAACAAACCCCATTATCCTTGGTATTGCTGCAGGACTGGTTTGGTCTTTGATTGGCATCCCCCAACCTGTTATTTTCCAAAAAACCGTTTCCAGTATCGCCGCTACGGCTACCCCTATGGGTTTGATTGCATTGGGTGCATCCATTAATTTCAAAAAGATGGCCACCTGCTGGAAACCTGTACTGCTCAGCAGCTGCTTCAAGTTAGTGTTCTTCGTGATCTTGTTCCTTCCCGTAGCCATATTCCTTGGTTACCGAGGTGAGATGCTGGTTGCCATACTGATTATGCTGGCCTCCCCCACCACCGTCAGCGCCTTCAGCATGGCGCGCAGCATGGGACACGATGGAACCCTCAGTTCCGGCACAGTCATGATCACCACCATATTCAGTTCCTTTACATTCACTGTTTGGCTGTATATTTTGAAAACTTTATCTTTGATTTGATACACCGAGAGGCCCTGCTGTGCAGGGCCTCTTTTTTCCCACATTGACTTTTCCTCCGCGCAATGCTAATATGACTACAGACACCCCCCGGGGGTGTCTGTCAAAAAGGAGGTATGTGCTATGATGGCCGATCAGAAAACTGTGCTTCGCCTGCTGAAAACCGCCCGTGGGCAGTTGGACGGCATCATGAAAATGGTGGAAGAAGATCGCTACTGTATTGACATTTCCCATCAGGTCATGGCCACCGAAGCCTTTTTGAACCGAGTCAATAAAGAGATCCTTGCCGCTCACCTGAAGCACTGTGTCAATGAGGCACAGACTCCGAAAGCACGGGATGAAAAAATCGATGAACTGGTTGCCACCTTAGGCCGGATCATGAAGTAATTCTCCCAGGAGGCATACTATGAAACAAAAATTTATCGTCACAGGCATGACTTGCTCGGCTTGCTCCGCTCATGTGGAAAAAGCAGTGCGTAAACTGCCTGACGTTTCCCATGTTGCGGCCGACCTGCTGGGCGGCTCCATGCAGGTGGAGTATAACGAGAGCAAACTCTCTCCTGACACCATTATTTCCGCCGTGGCGAGTGCAGGTTACGGCGCCTTCTTGCCCAATTCCGGCAGCAAAGAAAAGCCTACCTCCACATCCAACAATCTGGATGAGGATCTGCGTGGCATGAAGCGCCGTTTCATCTCCTCCCTTTGCTTTCTTCTGCCCCTGTTCTATCTGGCCATGGGGCATATGATGGGTTGGCCGCTCCCCTACTGGTTCCATCGACCTGAAAACGCGCTCAATGTGGCTTTAATCCAGTTTTTGCTGACCGTCCCCATTATGGTGATCAATCAGAAATATTACCGCATAGGCTTTAAGACCTTGGCCAAAGGTTCCCCTAATATGGACTCTCTCATTGCCATCGGTTCGACGGCTGCGGTAATTTACGGTATTGTCGCCCTGTTCCAGATTTCTTCTGGCTTAGGTGCGTTGGCCCACGGTATCGGCGACCCTGCCGATGCTTTAGCCAAGGTAGAACGCTGGTCCATGGATCTATATTTCGAATCGGCAGGCATGATTCTGACTTTGATCACATTGGGCAAATTTCTTGAGACCCGATCCAAAGGAAAAACAGGACAGGCCATTGCCCGTTTGATCGATTTGACCCCCAAAACCGCCACCGTCCTGCGAAACGGAGTTGAGGCCG
>JAZNGR010000204.1:0-2230 GCA_045576575.1 Eubacteriales bacterium | reverse complement strand
GTCATTTGCCGGATATAGAGGGCCTGAACGGTCGTTTGTTCGTCCGGGGATAGCTGGGCCAGGGCAGCATTGACGCGGGCCAGGAAAGCCGCCGTTCGTTCGCCTCCAGCCGTTTTTGTCCTTTTGATTTCGCCATAAAAGCATAGCGCCCGGTGCGCTTGCTTGTAAGCCTCCACGCGCTACACCTCCCGGCCTGTTGGTTATTGCCGCCATTATGCGGCTTGTATGGTCACTATTACAAAGTCTTGTTTGTCTTCAAAAATATCATCATGCAGGCCCACCACATGCCTGCGGTTATCGTTTTCGATGATGCCCGCTTTTTGCATGGCATCCAGTACAAATTTTTTTGCGCTGTATATGTTGTCAAGGTCGCGCCGCTTGTCGCTTTCGTGCCATTCAAAGGATACCCGCACCGGTACAGAAACCGGATGCACCAGGCCCCGGAGGCGGGCCGCTCTGATCTGCCACATGATATCCGTTTCGGTTTGCTCCTTTAGCTGGGCTCCCTTGCTCCAATGGGTGCGGCATGCGTTGATATAGTCATTCAGGGAAGGGAGGCGGCCTTGGATGGTGAAGGTGTTTTCTTTATTGTCCATCGGTTTCTCCTTTCGAAAAGAATTCTTTTATATCGAACCATTTATCTTTGTATATGTGCCCGATTTTTGTTATTGTTCCACCCCAGCCAGGGTCTACAATGCGGATGTATTCCCCTTGCAAATCTTCCCATTTTTCAACGCCCACGGTATCCATAATGCGCATAATACATTCAAGGCCTTTGGGTGAGCTGGTGAATTTGTCCGCTCCTAAATAGCCATGGCCTATGCAATAGCCGCCGAAACTACAACCCCAGCCATTGCCATTCAGCACGATATAGAAGGTAAGGCACCCATGGTCTGCCATACTGATGGAAACATGCTCAATTATTGCATTTTTGATTTCAGGCATTTTCCCGCTTCCTTTCTGCGGCCAGTTGCCGCCCCAGGGCCTTTTCCGCAGCCTCCAGCATTTCTTTGGTGAGGCTGTCCGGGAAGATGAAGGCCGTTTCATGGGCCACATGATACCGCAGCATGCGAATGAACATGGCCCGGCCTTCCTGTGCTTCCATGGCTTTGAGGGCCACTTCCAGGGCGCGCATGTGCCGGGATTCTTTTTCAAATGGGCTGGTGGCCTTCCGCATCTTGCTGATGATCTGCAAGCAAATGGCCGTATCGGGCGCGGCTTTATCCAGATATTTATCCATTTTTCTTTCCCTCCCGCTTTTCTTTCATCGCCAGGTATTCCCAGCATTGGTCCAGCAGATCACACATTGTTACATCAACCGGCTTATAGGTCGCGCCTGCTTCCCGCTCGGCTATTGTTACCACAAGGCAGGCCAACTCCGCGGTAAGCTGCGCCAGGTCTTTGCAATGTACCTCCACCAGGCCCATATTGCATTTAATCATTGCGCCTTCCGTCCTTTCCCTGGCGGATGCCCGCCGTTGTGATGGTTTTCCCTGAAAAGGCCGCAATTTCGCCCTTGCCCAGCACCGCAAAGAGGGACGGCCAATCCCGGGCGGTTACGGTTTCCGTTGTTCCATCCTTCCAAATAACTGTACCCCGTACCATATCTTTTGCCTCCTGTCAAATGCCCAGGATTTCCCGGGCTCTTTCGCTCTTTTTCTTGGCCAGCGCCATGCGCCGCCCGTCCGCGCTCACATGCACTTGCACGCACATTTCGATTATCCGGTCACAAATGCGCTGCCTCTCTTCCGTGCCGGGGTTTTTGATTTCCTCCAGCGTCATATTGGTGGTAATAATCAAGGGTTTATGGGCCAAATATCGGGAATTGATGATCTCATATATTTTTCTTTCGTCGTATTGGCTCATGCCCTCGAATTTCAGTTCGTCCAGCACCAGGAATTCCACTTCGTCAAACTGGCCCAGGATGCGCCCTTTTTCGGCTTCATAATTGGCCCGGATGGCCGTTAAGAGTTGGTCGAAATTGGTTACAATGGCGCTCCTGCCGTGGTCAATCATGGCATTTGCGATGGCAGCGGCCCAGAATGTTTTCCCGCCGCCCGTTCCTCCATGGAATAGCAAGCCGATATTTTCCTGGTACATCAAGGCGCGCTTTTCGATATACCGATCAACCGCCGCCCGCATTTGAGGCGATGCGCCATCGTCCCGGGAAATGGTCATTTCGGCGTATTTGTCATTTGTTACGCCAATTTTTCGTAGCTTGGCAATGCGC
>JAZNGR010000203.1:0-10197 GCA_045576575.1 Eubacteriales bacterium | reverse complement strand
CCGATCCGCCCTCTGCCGTACCTATGTACGCCGACGAGAACGGATCGACGAAATCTGCGCTCTTTTTCGTTCGTCTCCCATGGTGTCGAACGGTTTTTCGACACCATGAAAAAATACGGAAGGCTGAGCCTTCCGTATTTTTTTATGTAAGCTTATGCGCCGAAGTAGCCCTTGGTTACCAGAGCAACCAGATAGGTAAGCAAGCCTGCGGAAACAGGGGAGCTGACCCAGGCAATGGCGATATTCTTGAATACGCCGAAGCGAACGTGCTTAATGCCCTTCACCAGGCCTGCGCCCATTACTGCGCCGACCACCGCCTGAGAGGTGGAAACGGGGATTCCCATCCACTTACCCATGATGATGATGGTCAGGGACATGGCGATGATGACCACAAAGCCGTCTACCTGGCTGATATCGGCGATGCTGGTGCCGACGGTCATCATAACCTTCTTGGAATAAGTAAGTACACCCAGCGCAATGGCGGCACCGCCCAAAACGGCGGCCACTCTTGCATTGGTCAGCAGGTTGGCGCCCAGACCGGTGGGATCGTAATAGAACGCGGTCACGCTGGCGGAGCTGTTTTGCCCGATGCTGTAGGAAGCAAAGGCGCCGGCAACCAGATAGCCGATCTTGATGATGGTATCGTAGCTGCCCAAGGTGGTCAGTCGGTCTTCAACAAACCGTTTGGTAAAGAAGACCAGAACAAAGGAGATAATGGCCGCGCCCAGGGGGCAGAGCAGCCAGGTGGAGGCAAACTCCAGAAGCTCCGTCAGGTTGGACTTCAATACGATGGGATTGGAATAATCCGCATAGCAGAGACCCCAGCCGATCACCGCGCCCACAATGGATTGGTTAGCGGAAACAGGGAACTTCAGATAGCTCATGATAAAAACGGTTACAGCCGCACAGGTGAAGATGATGAAGGCCTTCAAGGCCGATTTCAGCTTCATGGCGCCCAGGGTTCCGTTGGCGATGGCCTCCTGCACCTCCTCGGCGGAGGAGGACACTGCATTGTTGGCAGAAAGAGAAGCCAGCTTGTCAATATTGTTGGCACCGTTTAAGAAGGCGCCCACCATCACCAGGACGGCGATGATCGTAACGGCGGTGCGATATTTCACCACGCGGGTGGCTACCGCGGTACCGAAAGCGTTTGCCGCATCATTGGTGCCCAGAGACCAGCCCATAAAGACACCGGCGGCAAGTAATAAGTACATCCACATTTTTCTTTACCGTCCTTTACGCCTTTCTGGTGATCAACATAATCTGAATGTTGTCGGCGATATTTTCGATAATATCGGAAAGGTCGCAAAGCAGATCCACGAAATTGGCGATCTGGGTCTGATGAGCCAGATCCAGATCCAGGGCGAAGATATCGGCATAAAGCTTCTGCTCGATCTTATCCACCTGAGATTCCAGCTCGCGGACTTCGTAAAGAATGCTGTGGTCCTTCAGCAGGTCGCCGAACTTGGCGAACAGACGCTTGATGGCCTTTTCCAGCACCTCAAACTCTTCATGAGTGACGGCGAGGATCTTATTGATATCTTCCAGATACTGAGCGGGGAAGCGGAAGTTCTGCACCGTCATCATCATGGCCAGGTGCTCGCACTTATTGGCGATCTTATCACAGCTGGTGGCGATATTGATCAGATCCTCTTTGGTGGAAGGCAGCATAGAACCATTTCCCAAGGATTCGATCATCGCGGCCAGAGAGCGGTCGGCAGCGCCTTCCATCTGGAATACACCCTCTGCCAGAGACTTTAAGGTCTCCTGGGCGGTCTCGGGAGTGGCGGCGGCGCGCATATAATTTTCGAAATTAATCAGGCATCCTTCCACATCCTTCAGCTGCTCCATGATCAGAGCGCTAACATCAGTTTTTTTGAACATTTGTAATCCCTCCAAATGAATTATTTTATTCGAATAGTATACTACTTTAATATACTATTGTCAACTAAAAGTTATGCTTTGTAAAGGAAACTTGATACCAGCCGAAGCCCCCCGGCAGGAGAAAGCCTTCGGCGGCACCTTCCGTTAACAAGGGGGTTCCCTCCACCGCCATGGGACCGTCGGAAAAATTCATGGCCAAGCGGATGGTATCTCCCCGCTCCAATACTAATTTCCCGTCTTTACAGCTGCGGAAAACGCACGTTCCCTTAAAGGCTTCGCGGAACCGCAACCGCAGGTTGCCCAGTTGCCGATAAAAGGCAAGTAACTCCTGTTCACCGCCGCCCCAAGGATAGGTGCCGCGGCAATAGGGATCGCCATAGCCTTCCATACCGATCTCATCTCCATAGAAGATGCAGGGGATGCCCGGCAGGGTGAATTGCAGCATGGCGGCTTTTTTCATCAAAGCAAGGGCGGTTTCCCGTTGCTCAATGCTGAGATAATTATCTGCCTGCGCCGCGCGGGGTGGAATATTATCCACCGCCAGACGATTGAGAAATCGTGGGGTATCGTGGGTGGACAGAATATTCATCAGGCATTGAAGGGCCGGCGGGGGATATCCCTCCATCAGTTCCATGACCCGACTATAGAATTTTCGGGTGTCTTTCGTTTTCAAAAGGGCCAGAATGGCATTGAGCCAAGGGTAGTTCATAACCGTATCGCATTGGTTGCCTAAAAGGAATTTACGACGGGCGCCGTAGCTGACCTTTTCCACTGCGTTTTCCCAGACCTCCCCGATGATGATGCTTTGGGGATCGGTGGCCTTTACCCGCTTGCGGAAGGCCTCCAGAAATCCGTCGGGCAGTTCGTCGGCAACATCCAATCGCCAGCCATAGGCGCCCTTGTCCATCCATTTTTTGGAAATGCCTTCCTCGCCGCTGATATAGTCCATAAAATCAGGAGAAAGCTCGTTGACGCAGGGCAGAGTATCAAAGCCCCACCAGCAATCATAACGGTCGGGAAATTCTTTGAAGTCATACCAATGATAGTAGGGAGAATCGGGGCTTTGGTAGGCGCCGAGATCGGGATACAGCCCCTCCTTGTTGAAATAGCGACTGTTGGCGCCCGTATGGGAAAAGACACCGTCCAAAACCACACGAATGCCCAATTTTTTCGCCTCTTTGCAGAGTACCTCGAAGTCGTCGTTGTTTCCTAAAAGGGGGTCGATTTTTTCGTAATCGGCGGTGCTGTAGCGGTGGTTCTCGCCGCTTTCAAAAATAGGATTCAGGTATAGAAGATCTACCCCCAATTCCTTTAGGTAAGGGAGTTTTTCGGCAATGCCGAGCAGGTTTCCGCCGAAAAAGTCGTTGCCGGCAAAATCGGGGCGATCCTGGGTAAATAAGGGGCGCTCGTCCCATGTTTCATGATAGATTCGCTTGCCACGAATTTTTCCAACGGGAACGCCCTCTTTTTTATAAAAACGGTCTGGGAAGATCTGATACCAAATACCGCCTGCCAACTCTTCGGGGGTCTCGAAATCCCGCTCATAAACCGTTAGCCGCCATTCGGGCAACCAATCGCCGATAGCAGCGTGAACACCGTCGGTGGTACCGATGAAGAGATAGGTGCCGTCTTCTTTTTCCAATTCAAAGCGATAAAAGCAAAGCCCCACTTTTTCTAAAGTAAAGGTTCCTTCAAAGCAATCGCTTTCGCCTTGCCGCTCCAAGATTTTGAGAACGGTGGTGCCGTCTTCATAGCGGAAGACGGCGTGGATATGGTAGCAGGCAGGTTCTCCTTCCAAAACGATCTTTAATCGCATAGGGTCTCCGGCGCGCAGGGCACCAAACGGCTCTTTATATTCAATTTCTCTGCTGTTAAAATATATCATACTATAATGATATGCTTTTTTCCTCCTTTCGTCAAGTCTAAAGGGAAAGTTCTTTTGGAAAATACGCTAATTTTAAGAAAAAATGCACAAACAATTTGTGCAAATTAAACAATAGCAAACCATATTTTTTATGCAAATAATGGATTTTGCCTTGGTTCGACAAAATGTTGGTTCCTTTTTGACATAAAAGGAGTATAATAATAGTATGTACTAATATAACACTTTTTCGCGCGCCTCACGCGAAAAAGAAAGGAGCAGATATGAAAAGAAAAGAAATGCTGGCAATGTTGCTGGCAGGCGGTCAGGGCAGCCGCCTTTATGTATTGACTCAGGAGATGGCAAAGCCCGCTGTCCCCTTCGGCGGAAAGTATCGAATTATTGATTTTCCGCTGTCCAATTGCACCAATTCCGGTATTGATACGGTGGGTGTATTGACCCAATACAGACCTTTAGAGCTCCATTCCTATATCGGCAACGGTCAGCCTTGGGATCTGGATCGCATGAACGGTGGTGTACATATCCTGCCTCCCTATGCTTCGGTCAAGGGCGGGGAATGGTATGCCGGTACTGCCAATGCGATTTATCAGAACATTGAGTTTATTGAGAAGTATCAGCCGGAATATGTGCTGATCCTTTCCGGCGACCATGTGTATAAGATGGACTACAGCAAGATGCTGGATTTCCATAAGGCAAATAAGGCTGATGCCACCATCGCCACTTTGCAGGTGCCCATTGAAGAGGCAAGCCGCTTCGGTATTGTAAATGCCGATGAAAACGATAAGATCTATGAGTTTGAAGAGAAGCCTGCAAAGCCCAAGTCCGATCGGGCGTCCATGGGTATCTATATCTTTACTTGGGAAAAACTGCGCCATTATCTCATCGAGGATGAGAAGGATCCCGAAAGCTCCAAGGATTTCGGCAAGGATGTATTGCCCAAGATGCTGAATGCCGGTGAGCGGATGTTTGCCTATCCCTTTGACGGTTACTGGAAGGATGTGGGTACCATTGAATCCCTCTGGGAAGCCAATATGGATCTGCTCAATCCCCGCATCCCCTTGAATCTCTCCGACCCCTCCTGGCGGATCTATGCCCGCCATGACCATAACCTGATGCCGCAGTTCATCGGCAAAGGGGTCAAGATCGGCGAGTCTTTGGTGACCGAAAACTGCTCGCTGGTGGGTTGTGATCTTTGGTATAGTGTGCTCTTCTCCGGCGTGTCCATTGATGAGGAAACTACCCTTAATTCCGCTGTGGTGATGCAGGATGCCAAGATCGGCAAGAACTGTACGATCAAGTATGCTATTATTGCCGCAGATGCGGTGATCGAAGACGGCGCGGTTATCGGCGCCGAACCCGAAAGCTATGAGGGTGAATGGGGCATTGCCGTTGTTGGCTCCGGCGCGGTTGTGAAGGCCGGGCAGGTGGTTGCCCCCAATGAAATGATCAAGCCCAATACCGGAAAGGAGGAACTGTAATCATGAGTGCATTAGGAATTGTATTCTGTGACCATTATTTTTCTGCGTTGGATCAAAAATCGGAACTGACCAAGGTGCGTACCCCGGCTTCTGTTCCCTTTGGCGGACGGTTCCGCCTCATCGACTTTACCCTTTCCGATATGGTAAATGCTGAAATTAAAGATATCGGTGTTATTGCCAAGGAAAACTTCGGTTCGCTGATCCACCATCTGGATAGCGGTGCCGAATGGGATCTCAACCGTCGTCGCGGCGGTATTACCATGTTGACTCCGCTTTCCCGTCCCGAGAGCCATACCATTATGGCAAGAGGTCGTCTGGATGCGCTGCGTTCCATTAAAGGCTTTATTGAAGACAGCCGTCATGACTTGGTGGTGATGACCTTTGGCGGTACGGTTGCCAACATTGACCTCTCCGCAATGATGGAAGAACATCTGAAGAAAGAGGCCTATTTGACGATCGCCTATAGTGAGATTCCCGCCGGAGTGGGGGAGATGATGCTGGATGTGAAAGCAGACGGGCAGGTGGAAAGCGTTTCCTATCTCCATGAGCCTTGTGAAAAGAGCCACCCCTTTGCCATTGGTGCTTATATCATGGGCAGAAAAGATTTGCTGGAATTTCTTGACGAATCCGATAATAATGATTATACTAATATGAATAGGGAGTTGATTCAGATGAATCTGGGCTCCCGTAAGATCTATGGCTATCGCCATGATGGCTATGCCCGTATCATGCGTGGAGTAGAGGATTATTTTTCCGCCAGTATGGATATGCTAAATCCGGAGATCAAAAAAGATCTCTTTACCGCTGCTCGCCCGGTCTATACCAAGGTGAAAGACTCGGTGCCTACTTTTTATGACTATCATGCCGAAGTGGAAAACAGTCTTATTGCCGACGGTTGTACCATTAAAGGTACCGTTCGTAACTCGGTGTTGTTCCGCGGGGTAACGGTAGAGGAAGGTGCAGTGGTGGAAAACTCCATCTTGATGCAAAATACCAAGGTTGGGAAGGATGCCCGTGTGAACCTGGTGATCACCGATAAGAATGTGAAGGTGAGCGAGGGCAATGAACTGCGGGGCGCTGTAAAACTTCCCTTTGTGATCGGAAAGGGTAAAACAGTATGAAGATCTTATATGCTGCCAGCGAAGCCGCACCTTTTATTAAGGTAGGGGGCTTAGGTGATGTGGCGGGTGCGCTGCCCAAAGCCCTTTGCCGCGCCGGCGATGATGTGCGGGTCATTATGCCTTATTACGGCGCCATTGCCGAAAGTTTAAAGGCGCAGTGCACCTATCGCACCCATTTCTATTTCTATAACTCATGGCGCAGTCAGTATTGCGGCATCTTTGAAGCCCAGGTGGGCGGAGTGACCTATTATCTTTTGGATAATGAGTATTACTTTAATCGCTCTGAGACCTACGGTGCTTACGATGATGGCGAGCGGTTCGCCTTCTTCTCCCGCGGGATTTTGGAATGTTTGCCGCTGATTGATTTTTTTCCCGATGTGCTCCATTGCAACGATTGGCATACCGCGTTGGTACCGGTCTTGCTGGACACTCAATTTCGGGAGCGCCCCGGATATGAGAATATCCGCACCGTTTTTACCATTCATAACATTGAGTTCCAGGGGAAATACGATCCCTATATTCTGGGGAATGTATTCGGACTGGACGAGCAGGTCAAACCCTTGCTCTATTATGATAATTGTATCAACTTGATGAAGGGCGCCATCGAGTGCTCCGATCGGGTGACCACCGTTTCCAAACGTTATGCTGAAGAGATTATGAGCCCGCCCAAATCATGCGGACTGGAGCATATTCTGCAAGCGCGGTCCTATAAAGTATCGGGGATTCTCAATGGGATTGATACCGATCTTTTCGACCCCGAAACCGATCCGCGGATCGCTCGCAATTATACGGTAGATACCCTGAAATTCAAGGTGGAGAATAAAAAAGCCCTCCAAAAAGAGTTGGGTCTTCCCGAAACCGATGAGGTCCCCCTCTTCGGCATGGTGACCCGCTTGACCCATCAAAAGGGTATGGAGTTGGTGAAAGAGAAACTGGATTGGTTGGCTGATCAAAAGGTTCAGGTCGTGGTGCTGGGTACCGGCGATGCGGTATATGAGCAGTTCTTAAAAGAATGTGCCGATCGCCATCCTGAAAATCTGCGTGCCTGCTTGGCGTTTGACGGTGCTTTGGCGCAGCGGATCTATGCGGGCTGTGATTTCTTTATGATGCCCAGCGAGTTTGAGCCCTGCGGCTTGGCGCAGATGATCGCCATGCGCTATGGCACCTTGCCTATTGTTCATACCACCGGCGGTCTCGCCGATACCGTGATCCCCTATAATCCCGAAGAAAAAAGCGGGCGGGGCATCACCTTCCAAAGTTTTCATCCGGAAGATCTCTCCCACGCGCTCTGGCGTGCTATTGAGCTCTTCGGAGATAAGACCCATTTCGACTGCGCCCGTGCCAATGCGATGGCGGGGGACTACAGTTGGGGTCCCAGCGTAGAGGCATACCAAGAGCTCTATCGCAATATCTAATCGAAGGAGAAAAAAATGACCCAAACGGAAATCAAAGAACAGATCCAGGCGGTCCTCGCCAAGAAATTTGCATGTGATGCTGAGGACGCCACCGCCCGGCAGATGTATGAAGGTGTTGTTAGTTTCGTATTGCAGGAACTGCAGAACCGCCGTCGCACTGCCAAAAAAGAAATGAAGAAGCAGGAAGCAAAGCAGGTCTATTATATGTCCATGGAGTTCCTGATCGGCCGCTCCCTCAAGAATAATCTCTATAATATGGGGATCGAAGAGGACGTCCGCGCAGTGCTCAAGGAGATGAATACGGATCTGGATACCCTTTATGAAATGGAACCTGATGCAGGTCTCGGTAACGGTGGTCTCGGTCGCCTTGCCGCTTGCTATCTGGATTCTCTTACTGCCTGCAACTATCCCGCTACCGGTTTTTCCATCCGCTATGAGTTCGGTATCTTCAAGCAAGTAATTATCGACGGTTGGCAGATGGAGTTTCCCGATAACTGGTTGGAACTGGGCGGCGGCTGGCTGGTTCCTCGCCCTGATGAAGCTCAGGAAATTCATTTCGATGGAGAAGTGGAAGAGCTTTGGAGCAATGACGGTCTGAAAACCGTTCATAAGAATTATTATAAAGTTCTCGCTGTTCCTTATGATCTTTTGATTTCCGGTTACGATTCCAAGATCGTCAATAAGTTGCGCCTTTGGGGTGCTAAGAGCATGGATAACTTTGATATGTCTCTCTTCTCTCGGGGCGAGTACCTCAAGAGCTGCGAGGGGGATGCAAAAGCGGAAGCTATTTCCCGCGTGCTCTATCCTGCCGACGATCATGAAGAAGGTAAAAACCTGCGTTTGCGTCAGCAATATTTCTTTGTTAGCGCATCTTTGCAAAATATTCTTGCCGAGCATTTGAAAAAATACGGCACCTTGGATAATTTGGCAGACAAAGTGGTGGTCCATATCAATGATACCCATCCCGCCCTCTGCGTTCCCGAACTGATGCGTCTTTTGATGGACGATCATGGTTATGATTGGGATTCTGCATGGGAAATCACCTGCCATACTCTTGCTTATACCAACCATACCGTTATGAGCGAGGCGCTGGAAAAATGGTCGATTGACCTCTTCTCCGGCAGACTGCCCCGTATTTATACCATTGTGAAGGAGATCAACCGTCGCTTCTGCGAGATGGTTTATAATAATCATCCCGAGAAACGGGGCGTTATTGATCAGTTGGCGGTCATTGGTGACGGCATGGTGCGGATGGCAAACCTCTGCGTCGCCTGCTGCTATAGCGTCAACGGTGTTTCCGCCCTGCATAGCGATATTCTGAAGACCGATCTCTTTAAGGATTATCATGATATTTTCCCGGGCAAACTGACCAATGTAACCAACGGTATCGTGCATCGCCGCTGGCTCTGCGAGTCCAATCCTTGGCTGACGGATCTGATCAAGGAACTGATCGGCGATGGGTTTGTGAAAAACGGCGCCGAACTGGAAAAATTGATGGCGTTTGCCGATGATCCTAAGGTACTGGAGCGTTTGCCTGCTATCAAGCGTCAGAATAAACTGCGTCTTGCTAAGTATATTGAAGATTCCTGCGGCATCAAGGTGAATCCCGATTCCATCTTTGATGTGCAGGCAAAGCGGTTGCATGAGTATAAGCGTCAGTTGCTCTGTGCCTTGCATATCTATGACCTCTATCGTCGCATCAAGTATGAGGGACTGAAGATTTATCCCCATACCTATATCTTCGGTGCCAAGGCATCTGCCGGCTATGTGATGGCAAAAGAAATCATCCGCTTCATCTGTGCCCTTGGCGATATGATCAATAATGATCCCGCAGTGGGCGATATGCTGAAGGTGGTATTCCTCGCCGATTATAAGGTTTCTCTGGCAGAGATCCTGATGCCTGCTGCCGATGTCAGCGAGCAGATCTCTTTGGCCGGTAAAGAGGCAAGCGGCACCGGCAACATGAAGTTTATGATCAACGGTGCCTTGACCATCGGTACCTTGGATGGCGCCAATGTGGAGATCCATCAGCAGGTAGGCGATGAGAATATGTTCCTCTTCGGGCTTACCACCCCCGAGGTTAATGCTTGGAAGCGGGATGGCTACCATGCCGATCAGCTTTATCGCAATGATCCTCATATGCGCGATCTTTTGGATTCCATCCTGAAAGAAGGGGTCGCGGGCAAGAACTTCGAGTCTATCGTCCGTTATCTCATTGGCCCTGATCCCTATATGGTATTGGCAGATTTCAATGCCTATAAGGAAGCCCAGGCAAAAATCAACGAGACCTATCAGGATCCCATGAAATGGAATCGGATGTCTCTGATCAATATTGCCAAGTCCGGCATCTTTGCTTCCGACCGTGCGGTTCGTGAATACGCCGAAGACATCTGGCATTTAGATGAAGTCAAATAAAA
>JAZNGR010000202.1:0-1528 GCA_045576575.1 Eubacteriales bacterium | reverse complement strand
TATTGTCAACAAGGATAAAACTCCGGAAGAGATTGAATCCTGTCGCACCATGTGTGAAGAACTTGGCGCCACCCTTCGTGTGCGCGAGTACATCCCTGATTAAAACAGAAGGATGCCGACCTGCGAGAGGTCGGGATCCTTTTTTGATCTTTAAACACCTTTTTTCATGATGGTCAAAACATTGCGTCCTTGATGATACATGGTCCGCGTGACCGGCTTTCCATCCGGCCCGAGGTTGGGTTGGGGTCGTCTTGTCAGGGGGACCTCCTGTCCCCAAAAACTGGGCATTTGGGCCGGCTTGGCCGTTCCGTCCACAACCCCCTGCAGGATATCGATGACCGTGGGAAGGCAATCCTCATCCAAGGGCATACCCAATGCGCGGAAATCGTGGTGCCCGTTGTAAATGCCGTCGTATTGATCTCCCATTGCCTGGATCTTCTTCAGATGTTCCAACGCCGCAGGCGCCAGATCGGCACCGATTCCTAAATTGAAATTTAATGCATCACCGCAGAACAGAGTTCTGGTCTGATGGTCCAGAAAGACCATTTCGCCGGGAGAATGACCGGGACACTCGTACGCGGTCACAATTCTTCCGCCACCCAAATCAAATTCCTGTCCATCATACAAGTCTCGCAGCACGGGCTTATTGGGATACGCCTCAGCAGGTCGAATATCCTCATAAATATCAAAGGGATACAGATTGAACTGCGTGTAATAGCCGCCGATACAAGTTTTCTGACGGTGGGCAATGCGCTCGGTGTCCCATCTGCGGCGGTCCAAGTCCTGCGGGATGGGCGCTCCCTGATCCTTGGGATGGATCCATATCTCATCAAATTGACAGGCATTGCCGGTGTGGTCAATATGGCCGTGAGTAATCACAACAATCAGCGGCTTATCCGTAATCATCTCCACCGCGCCGCGCAAATCACCGATACCCATACCACAATCAATGAGCATGGCCTTTTCGGCACCCTCCAGCAAGAACATACTGGCGCAATCAAATTCATCGATTTCCCATGTGTTCTTTTTGAATTGCACCATGGGATACAGTTTTGTCAACATAAGGTCACTCCTCTTTCATTGTCCGACCGTGTGGTTTTTCCGATTTTAACAGTCAACGAACTCCCGTTCCCAAATCAACCCCAATTGCCCTCGGCCACCAGATAGGCACTGCCCCCGACAAGAATGGTGTATTCGCCGTTGTTTTCCTCGGCATGAACGCGTAAAACGGAAGGACGGCGCGCCTCCGCGCCCTGATACACGGTGTAGTCCAGATTTTTCCCGCCCAGCACTTCATGTTTGAGCAAATAACCCGCCAAATCACCGTTGGCGCTTCCGGTAGCAGGATCCTCCAAAAATCCGGTGTCATCCATAAATACGCGCACCTTCAGTTCATTTTTGCTCTGCTCCGAGAACATAAGCAAACTACACTTGTCGTGCTCCAAAAAGAAGTGCTCAAAGCGCTCATGGTTGACTCTGCACTTTTTCACCGCTTCGGCATCCTTCATGGGAATAATATAGGCCGCCA
>JAZNGR010000201.1:0-5950 GCA_045576575.1 Eubacteriales bacterium | reverse complement strand
TCCTGTAGCGGCGACTGCTTTGGTCTCATAAACGCCGCAGGAGCAGGTGCGTTTCATTTCACCTGCTGCGGTGCAGGTGGGCGCAACGGAAACAGACCATCCTCCATATACATGAACATGGGCATTTTCCTCAATATATTGATGAAATCTTGTAAAGATGGTGGCGCCTTGGCAACGCGGGGTGGCACCGTGAGGGTTGAATTTATTACTCCCGACCCCATTGATCAATCCTGCTTGTTGACAAGCATAAACTGCATTTTTTGCCCAACTGTCGATGGATGCATCGTCGGCAAAGGTGGTTTTTTCGACCTTTTTAATAAGGGAAACATTCAAATAGTCGGCATACCGCACCAACATAACGCACATTTCTTGGCGAGTGACATCGTCTTCGGGGGCAAACTTTCCATCGCCTTTTCCGTTGACAATGCCATTATCGCTTGCCCATTTCACCGCCGGGCAATACCAAGTGCCGGAAGAAACGTCCGAAAAGGAAGTGGACACATTGGTGTTGGACGTATTTATTCCGGAAAGGTTGGCAAGAACTTGAACAAATTGCGCACGATTCATATTTTGCTCCGGTGCGAATTGGGCATCGGAAACCCCTTTGAAGATCTTATGCTTTACTGCATAGTCCACATAAGAGAAGTACCATTCTCCCTCTGAAATATCGTTAAATCGCCCTGCCGCCGCGGCGAAAAAAAACGTTGAGCAAAGCAAAAGAACGGTTAGGAGTATTGCGACCGACATTTGTTTTTTCATTTTGGATCCTCCTTTATAAGAATAGATCAAATCATTTCTAATAATTTTATTATAGCATATAAAAATAAAGGTTTGCAATAACATATAAATATATAAAATAAGTATTGACAAATTTAGAAAGGACGGTATAATTGTATACAATAATTCAAAAGGAGCGAGAATACAATGCCTGAATTATCCAATATCAGCCATTTATTAGAGGATGAAACTTATAAATATGAATTGCAGGATGTAAAGGATCCGAATTTATATCGGGATATCTATAATTATACCGAGATCCCCAAGGTGACCTTCAACCATCGGCGGGTGCCCCTGGGGATGCCCGAGGAGGTATGGATCACCGATACTTCGTTGCGGGACGGCATGCAGTCGGTGGAGCCTTATACGGTGGATCAGATCGTGGAGATCTATAAATTGCTCTCCAAGCTGGGCGGGCCCTATGGCATCATCCGGCAGACCGAGATGTTTGTCTATAGCGAGAAGGATCGGGAAGCCCTGCGTCGCTGCCAGGAATTGGGGTTGAAGTTCCCGGAGATCACCACCTGGATCCGCGCCAGCAAGGAAGACTTTAAGCTGGTTAAAGACTTGGGTGTGCGGGAAACGGGTATTCTGGTTTCCTGTAGCGACTATCATATCTTTAATAAATTGAAGATGAGCCGTCGGCAGGCGATGGATCAGTATCTTGCAACGGTGGCGCAGGCCTTTGAGGCGGGGGTGATGCCCCGCTGCCATCTGGAGGATATTACCCGAGCGGATTTCTTTGGCTTTGTGGTTCCCTTTGTGAATGAACTGATGGAAATGTCCCGCAAGGCAGGGATCCCTGTAAGGATCCGCGCCTGCGATACTATGGGCTACGGCGTTCCCTATACGGAAGTTTCCCTGCCCCGCAGTGTTCCCGGTATTATCTACGGTCTGCAGCACTATTCCGAGGTGCCCAGCGAGCTGCTGGAATGGCACGGGCACAATGACTTTTATCTGGCGGTGGCTAACGCCTCTACCGCCTGGCTGTACGGTGCATCCGCTGTCAACTGCTCTCTTCTGGGCATCGGCGAGCGCACCGGCAATGTGCCCTTGGAGGCCATGGTGATGCAGTATGCCTCCCTGCGCGGCTCCTTTGACGGAATGGATCCGCGGGTGATCACCGAAATCGCGGAGTTTTTCAAGCGGGAGATCGGCTATGAGATCCCGGTGATGACCCCCTTTATCGGCGCCAACTTCAATGTGACCAAGGCGGGCATCCATGCCGACGGTCTTTTGAAGGACGAAGAGATCTATAACATTTTTGATACCAAAAAAATTCTCAACCGCCCCGCATCGGTGCTGGTCTCCAAGACCTCAGGGCTGGCGGGCATCGCTTATTGGATCAACGAGCATTACGGCTTGGAGGGCGATCGGGCGGTGACCAAGCGGGATCCCTTGGTGGTCGCTATGAAGGAATGGGTGGATGACCTTTATGAAAAGGGCAGAGAGACTGCCCTCTCCACCGGTGAGCTGGAGCAGAAGGCAGAAGAATTGAACGGAGGAAAGATCGGTTGAAATTCATTGAACATAAGACCTTGTCCTTGGCGGATCAGGTGTTTGAAAAACTGGAAACAGATATTTTGAGCGGGCAGTACCAGCGGGGCGTGCTTCTTACCGAGCTGGAGCTTTGCGAGGCGCTGGGCGTCAGCCGCACCCCTGTGCGGGAGGCGTTGCGCCGCCTGCAGCAGGAGCATCTTATTGAGGATGCAGGCAAGGGCATTCGGGTCCTGGGGATCACCCCCGAGGATCTGGAGGATATTATGGAGATGCGCCTGCGCTTAGAGGGCTTTGCGGCAGCAAGAGCCGCCGAACGGATTAACGAGGAGCAACTCAAAGAACTGTCCGACACGTTGGATCTGCAGGAATTTTATCTCACCAAGCACGATTCCGGCCATATCAAGCAGATGGACAGCCAATTCCATGATCTTGTTTATAAATTCTCCGGCAGCATGATGATCTATGATACCCTCTCGCCTTTGCATAAGAAGGTGCAGCGGTACCGCCAGAAATCGGTGGAGAACAACAGCCGCGCCGAGGCTTCGGTGCAAGAGCATCGGGAGATCTTCGATGCCATTGCGGCTCATGATGCCGATAAAGCCGCCGATGCCATCCTGCGGCATACCCAAAACGCAAAGAACCATATCGGGAAAGGACAGTAAAATTATGGGACAGACAATTGCACAAAAAATCATTCAAGAGCATCTGCTTTCCGGCGAGATGATCCCCGGCACCGAGATCTCTCTGCGTATCGACCAGACCCTGACCCAGGATGCCACCGGCACCATGGCCTATCTGGAATTTGAGACCATGGGCATTCCGCGGGTGCGTACCGAGCGGAGCGTGGCCTATATTGACCATAATACCCTGCAATCGGGATTTGAGAATGCCGATGACCACCGCTATATCCAATCGGTAGCGAAAAAGCACGGTCTTAATTTCTACCGCCCCGGCAACGGCATCTGCCATCAGGTGCACCTGGAGCGGTTCGGCATCCCCGGCAAGACCCTCATTGGCTCTGATAGCCATACCCCCACCGGCGGCGGGATCGGTATGCTGGCCTTCGGTGCCGGCGGCCTGGATGTGGCAGTGGCTATGGGCGGCGGCGCTTATTACATCACCATGCCCAAAATGATCAAGGTCAACCTGACCGGGAAGCTGCGCCCCTTTGTGACGGCCAAGGATGTCAGCCTTGAGATCTTAAGAATTCTTTCGGTCAAGGGCGGTGTGGGCTCCATTATCGAATGGGGCGGCGAGGGCATCAAGACCCTTTCGGTTCCCGAGCGCGCCACCATCACCAATATGGGCACCGAGCTGGGCGCCACCACCTCCATCTTCCCCTCCGATGAGATCACCAAGGCCTTCTTGGAGGCGGAAGGCAGAGGCTCCGATTACCGCCCTCTCGCCAGCGACCCCGATGCGGAATACGATCGCATCATCGACATTGATCTCTCCGCTTTAGAGCCGCTGATCGCCTGCCCTCATAGCCCCGATAATGTGGTAAAGGTCTCCTCTTTGAAGGGAACCAAGGTGGATCAGGTCTGCATCGGCTCCTGCACCAATTCCTCTCTCTTTGATATGCTGAAGGTGGCCGCCCTTCTGAAGGGCAAGACCATTGACCCCTCGGTGAGCCTTTCCATCTCTCCCGGCTCCAAGCAGGTACTGGCCATGCTGGCCGACTGCGGCGCTCTTTCGGATATTTTAGCCAGCGGCGCAAGAGTTTTGGAATGCGCCTGCGGTCCCTGCATCGGCATGGGCTTTTCTCCCAATTCCGGCGGCGTCAGCCTCCGTACCTTCAACCGCAACTTTGAAGGAAGAAGCGGTACGGCCGACGGGCAGGTCTATCTGGTCTCTCCCGAGACTGCCGTTGCGGCGGCGCTGACCGGGGAGATCACCGATCCCATCCTTTTAGGCGAGATGCCCAAGGTAGAAATGCCCGCTCGGTTTAAGATCGACGACAGCGCCATTATCCCTCCCGCCTCTCCTGAAGAAGCAGAAACACTGGAAATTCTGCGGGGTCCCAATATCAAGAAGTTCCCCGATGCCAAGCCTCAGGAGGATACCCTCTCGGCAGAGCTGGTGCTGAAGGTGGGAGACAATATCACCACCGATCATATTATGCCTGCAGGCGCCAAGATCCTGCCCTATCGCTCCAATATTCCTCATCTTTCCCAATATTGCTTTGCGGTCTGCGATGAGACCTTTGCCTCTCGCGCCAAGGCGGCAGGGGAGAGCATCATTGTGGGCGGTATGAACTATGGGCAAGGCTCCTCCCGCGAGCATGCGGCGCTGGTTCCCCTTTATCTGGGGGTTCGGGCGGTGATCACTAAGAGCTTTGCCAGAATCCATATTGCCAATCTCATCAATGCGGGTATTATGCCGCTGACCTTTGAGAATCCCGAAGATTATGAAAAAATCGACCAGGGGGACAAGCTGACCATCAAGGATATTTATGCCGGTATGGACAGCGGCAAGATGACCCTCTTGGATGAGACCAAGGGCATCGAACTGCCGCTGGTCTGCAGCTTCACCGATCGCCAGAAGGCGATTCTGAAGGCGGGAAGCCTTTTGGCTTATACGGTAAAAGGAGAATAAGGATATGCAACAATATATTGATCAGGCGGTTGAAGCCTTCCGCACGCTGATTACCGAGCAATTGGCCCGCCAGGAGCGGATCGCCGCCGGTGCCGAGGCCAAGGATTATACCAAGATGGAAAAGATCGTCATCGGCGTTTGCGGCGGCGACGGTATCGGCCCCATCATTACCCGCGAGGGAGAGCGGGTGCTCCGTTCTCTTTTGAAAGATGAAATTGAGGCAGGCACCATCGAGATCCGCACCATCGAGGGTCTGACCCTGGAAAAGCGGATGGAGGTGGGCAAGGCCATCCCCGATGATACCCTTGCGGCCCTCAAGGCCTGCGATGTGATCCTCAAGGGCCCCACCACCACCCCCCATGGCGGCAATATGGAAAGCGCCAATGTGACCATGCGCCGCGAATTGGATCTTTATGCCAATGTCCGCCCGGTGAATGTGCCGGAGGAGGGCATCGACTGGATCTTCTATCGGGAAAACAGCGAGGGGGAATATGTGCTGGGCAGCCGCGGGGTAGAGATCCCCGAAAAGCTGGCCATGGACTTTAAGGTGACCACCGATGCCGGTACCCGCCGCATCGCCCGCGCCGCCTTTGAGTATGCCAAGAATAACGGTAAGACCAATGTGGCCATTGTGACCAAGGCCAATATTATGAAGAAGACCGACGGAAATTTCTCCCGCATCTGCCATGAGATCGCCGCCGAGTATCCCGATATCACCGCCGAGGATTGGTATATCGATATTATGACCGCCAATCTGGTGAACCCTGCCATCCGCAGGAAGTTTCAGGTGTTCCTGCTGCCCAACCTCTATGGGGATATCATCACCGACGAGGCCGCCCAGATCCAGGGCGGTGTGGGTACCGCAGGCTCCTCTAATGTGGGGGATCGCTATGCTATGTTTGAAGCCATCCATGGCTCCGCTCCCCGCTTAATCGAGCAGGGCTTGGGCGAATATGCCAATCCCTCCAGTATCTTTAAGGCGGCGGCCATGCTTCTGCGCCATATTGCAAGAGCCGAGGCGGCGGAAAAGCTGGAAAAGGCGCTTCTGATCTGTACCGAAACAGAAAAGCGGATCGTT
>JAZNGR010000200.1:0-6736 GCA_045576575.1 Eubacteriales bacterium | reverse complement strand
TGATTATCTATGTATAGTCTAACATAAGAATATTATATTGTCAACCTTATAGTTAAAATTTTATAGGTCAAGTGTCTGAAAACTTAAAACTGCTAATCAAAAAAAGCAAACCAAACCTGAAGGTTTGGTTTGCTTTTTTTTGGTCGGAGTGACAGGACTTGAACCTGCGGCCTCTTGACCCCCAGTCAAGCGCGCTACCACCTGCGCCACACCCGGATAACGCTAAAGTATTTTATCATAAGAAAGACGGTTTGTCAACAGTATTTGATAAAAAAATCAGAAATAAAAATATTTAAATTAGGGGTTGATTTTCTTTGGAAACTATGATATCATATTATTCGCTTTGAGAAAAGCAAATGCGCTGGTAGCTCAGCTGGATAGAGCGTCTGACTACGGATCAGAAGGCCGGGAGTTCGAATCTTCTCCAGCGCGCCATAAAAAAATCCTTGAAACCACCTGTGTTTCAAGGATTTTCTTTTTTCTGTTTTTCGTTCCAAAAGTGAGCAAAATCGTTTTTGGTGCACAAATTGGTGCACAAACGACGAAAACTCGCTTGATACCTTAGAAACGAGGTATTAAAATGGCAACGATCACCCAAAAGACAAACAAGAAAAATGAGATTCTGTTCAAGTTTACCACCTGTATTGAACGAGATGAATTTGGCAAACAAGTGCGAAAATCGACCACATGGCAACCGCCAAAAGACCTGACGCCCGCCAAACTCAAAAAGGCGGTGGAGCGTGCCGCTTTGGAATGGGAAGAAGAAATCAAAGCAGAATACCATGCGCAAAAGGAAAGTGCAAACCGTGTTCTGTTGCCGCAGGATCGGCGGGATGATTTTGTGGCTTTTGTTGATGATACATGGTTTTCAAATTATATCTGTAATGGTGACCGAAAACCCGCAACTGTTTTGTTTTATCAAGATATCAAAAAATACATCGTTCAGTATTTTCAAGGTGCTATTCTCCAAGAGATCACAGCAGAGCAGATTGACCGTTATCTTGTAGTTTTGCGTACCGACTACGAAAAGCGTATGGGCAAGCAACTCACACCGAGATATTTGCGACATCAATATGGCGCGTTACGCAATATATTCGGCTACGCAGAAAAGAACGATTATATTGCAAGAAATCCCATGCTTAAAATCAAGCCGCCCAAACTGGTCAAAAAGCCAGTAGATGCGCTCACCGACCAACAGGCCGAGCACTTTTTTGAAAGACTTGCGCTTTGTCCCCTTGACTTTCGCTGTATGCTTTTGTTGATGGTTACAACAGGCGTGCGGCGTGGGGAGTGTATGGGAATTAAATGGAAGGATATTGACGAGCGTGCTCGCCTTCTACATATTGAGCGTGGCGTTACTTGCAGAACCTCAACCGGGGTCTGTGTCGGCACACCCAAAACCATGTCCAGCATCTGCACGATCCCGCTGATTCCATCAGCCCTTGACCTGTTACTTGAATATAAACAAGCGGTACAGAATGAGCATCCTCGTACGCTGTTGGATGATGCGTTTTTGTTTCCAAACTCAAAGAGCATATTTGAAGCCCGCGACCCTAATTCTGTCACCCGGCGGGTAAAACGATTTATGAAGAATAACGGTCTGCCCGATCTATCCCCCCACGATCTTCGCCATTCCTGTGCCACCCTTTTGCTCCAAAACGGTGCAGATATCAAAAGTGTGCAAAACATTCTTGGCCATTCCGATGCAAGCACAACGCTTAACTTTTATGTAAAAGCAGATATTAAACAGATGCAGACCGCAACCGATAAATACGCCGCCGCTTTTGGATTATAATATATCATCTTTTGAACATCTTTTAAAAACATTGGAGCAAGAATCTATCAAGATTCTTGCTCCTTTTTACTTTTATTCAATTAATATTGATAATTAATCAAAAAGTTTTTTTGATTACAATATCCTAATATTACAACTTCAAATCCAGTCATTTCTGGCTGTATTTGTTTTGCCATATCACATATGTCGTGCATTTCGTTTGGATAAGTAAGTATTGTATCTGTTGCATCGCATAAAACTATAAAATGATTATACTCATCAAATTCGTTTTTATATAGATGATATTTTTTTACTATTTCTTTGGCATACACCAGTTTCTTTTCATCCACACTAAAGACTCCACTGCCTATTGAGGCCCCTTCTGGTAATTGAATATATTCATATTGATTGGCTTTTGCTTTAAATTTTTTCTGAGCAGCAATTCTTATCTCCTCGGCTGTTTTATGTTGACTGAAAAAAAGTTTGGCTATTCTATTAAGTATGCTGTCGTGTTCTGTCGTGAATTCTGTTATTTCTACACCTATTTCTTGATTGTGATCAGACAATATAAAATCCGGACGGTGCGATGAAATGATCTCATATGAATTCAGTTCAGGCTTTAATTCTACAAACTGATTCAATACAAAGTATTCTTTTCTTCGTTTGTTTGTTTCGTTAATGCGGCCGCCATTTTTATCAATATGGTTATTATAATTCTTTCTAATATATCTAAGTAACTGACGATAATCAGCCGCCGTCAAGTTATGTTCATATATTCTCAAACTCATTCTGTCATATCGACACTTCATTTCTCCAACAACTACCGTTTTTTCTGCAGCCTGAAATGAATCATAATCAAATGTATGGCCATCTAACATTAATTGTCCCATTTTTTCAATCTGCGAATCGCCTATTCCTCATACCTCCCAACAATATCCGATATAAAATCTTTCATTTGATCCACAACTCGCGGCGGATCGATGATCTTTGCACCCTTTTTAAATCCACAGATCCACGCAAAGAATTGATCGCTGACTTCAATTTCTGTCCTGACAACAAAATGTGAATCATCAACCTTTCGATAGTAAACGCCGTCAATACCGAAACGATCCACCACGGTGTCCAAATGGCGGTTGATGAAACGAATCGCAACTGATTCCCGCTCACCGCTAAACATGGAAAAAACTCGCCGAGTATAACGTTTAATATCTAATTCCGCAAATGCTTCCTTACCCTCTCTCGGTTCTCCCAATCGGCGTACATCTCGCATCCGATCCACCCGATACGGCCAAATGCACTTTTTGTTTTCGTCATAGGCAAAAAGATAATAATTTCCCTCATTTATCAATAATTGATAAGGGCTTGCGATATAATCCTCTCCGTGACGGCGATCCTCCAACTGTTCCAAATGGTTGATGTTATATTTTCGGTATTTAAAAGCGATCTTTTCCGGTGTGTGCGGCTTGCCACCCAAGGCAGGACTGATGGCTTCGTTGATGGTGGTGATATTGTTAAACACAACGGTGTTTAAGGTCTTAACCCGATCCACCACAAAGGAATCGCGCCGGATGGTTTCGGCTTGTCCCTCGCTGACAAACTCGCAAAGACCTTCAATCAAGTGCTCTTCTTTGTATTTGGTAATGAATTTGGAGGAATATACGCTTTCGGCCAATAGCGGGAGATCGGTCAGATCAAAATGCCGCTCCCGCACATAAAAGCCCTTTTTGCTTCCGTCGTAAACAACCGCCCGGCAATCCTTATCTTCAATGGCTTCTTCTGCTTCTTCGATATCGCAATCATTTTCAAGCATATACAGAACTTTGTTGATATCTTCGATATCCCGGTAGACCGACCTGCGCTCTGCCGGGATTTTTAAATCGGTCAGATAATCCACAATGGTCTGCGCATCTGCCACATGATCCTCGTCGGTGTATTTTAATAAATACTGCAAAACCACATAGGGCTTTAACTTTTGGTTGTAACGCTTGCCTTTGTTTTTGTCGTTTTCTCCGCTCATATCTTAATCCCTAAAATCGAACAATTCTTTCGGAGTAATTTCCAGAACTTCACACATTTTAAAAATCACATCAAAAGAAACGCCAACATTTCCTAATTCGATGGCGCTGATATGGCTACGATCAATATCGACTAATTCTGCTAATTGCAGTTGGGTCAGTTTCCTTCTTTTTCGATAGTACACTACATTTAAACCAAATTTTTCATAAAGCCCTTTATACTCTTTGCGCATAGAATCACCTCTATACTATTTTAGAGGATATGAAAAGCATATTAAACCTTGTGAAAATAGCGAGATGTTATTGACACAAGTCATTTTATGAATTATAATGTCATTTATAACAGGGATTTATTAGGAGGTGAGATTACGAATGCTTCTTAAGGCGTTTCCTTGACATATTTTGGATGACGCCTATTAACCAAGATATATCATGATCGTATTTATGATATACAAACATTTTGCTTATAGCAAAGAAGAATTAGGAGGTTGTAAAATGGCTTTAGTTAGATGCCCTGAATGTCAAAGAGAAGTTTCGGATTCCGGAAAGGTTTGTGTCCATTGCGGATACATATTGCCTAAAGCAAAAGCAAAAAAGGAATCTAACACACTAAAAATCGTATTCATTATATTACAGTCAATTGTAGTAGTCATGTCGTATCTGCCTATTTTATTTGACATCGAATTGATGTCCGGTAGCGATTTAACTCCGATAGGATATGTAGGCTATTCCTGTTGGGACTCTTACGGAAGCGGCTTATTCGGAAATTTGCTTGATGCGCCCGAAGTGATGGACTTTTCGCCGATTCAGGTTTTGATCCGAATGGTGTTTGTTTCTATTGCTGTTTTTTCCATCATATGGGTTGCTTGTGCCACTCAAAAGAATCGTATAATGGCGAAAAGGGCCTCGTGGCTTCTCCCGATCATTACCTTGGTTACACAAATTGTTGCGGCCGTTATTACCGCAAATGAAAGCACCTTTGTCTCTTGGCACGAATCTCAATATGAACACATGGTGGTGCGTGGCGAACTTTTCCTCTGGATCTCATTGCAAATTGCAGCTACGGTGATCTGCATTATATATAACTCTCAGAGAAAAAAGACCAATATATAAACAATAAATCGCAAAAAAGCGAAGCCTGCGGGCTTCGCTTTTTCTTTACCCTAATAGTAACATCCCCGGCACGGTTCCGGGAAAACCATATTCCAATCTTCATTTGCGGCCATGGAGTGCTCTTCCCGCCCACCATGAGCGGGTTCCGATCCGCAAGACGGTCGCCGCAATCGTCAACAAAGCAATAGAACAAACGCCCAGAAAGATTAAAGTAAGGCTTTCCGGGCATTGTTATATCAAAAACACCATATGTTGTGTTTTTCTTGCATTGTTCTTCTTTATATGGTATACTATGAATAGTTTGATTGGGAGGATATGGAAATGACAAATTATGAACATATTGAGTCTTCAGTTAGAGATACTCTTGGCGGGGTTGTTTGGTCACATAAAATCCAAGAAAAGCAGGCGGATATCTATGAAAGCAAATTCAAAAGATTAGAAACTGCAAAAATAATATCTTCCTCCTTAACATCGGCTGGTATTGTTTCGTTGCTTTTCACTGATGAATTGTGGATCAAAATTGTTTCTGCGCTTCTTTCCTTCGTTTCTATATTTGTAGGCGCGTTTTTCAAATCCTTTGATCTACGAACGATGGTAGTTCAGCACAAAAAGACCGCTAACGAACTTTTAACAATAAGGGATACTTTAAAACTACTAATACTTCAAATTCATTTAAAGCAAGACGAGCCAAAAATATTATACGAAAAGTATGAACAGACGGTCAATCAATTACATATGGTTTATTCTGAAGCACCAAATACTTCAGACAAAGCGGTAGAGTTGGCAAGCAAAGCATTGAAGAAGACGAAAGATAACACTTTTTTTGATGATGAGATAGACTCATATCTTCCGATAAGCCTAAGAAAAGGAGATGTTGAAAAATGAGCGATTATGTACGCAAGCGTGGAGAAGTAATTCCGCAAGAAACAAGGCACACCATTTCTATTCGCTATCAAACAATTACAAAGGCAATCAATCATGCCTTTTGGAATAGCGACAGCGAAAGTGCTCATAGTTTTTATGTGGGATCATATGGTCGCGGTACCGCCATTGATGGTAGCGATATTGATATGCTGGTTCACTTGCCGGATGATTATTACGATAAATATAATAAAAAAGTGAATGAAAATGGTCAATCACGATTACTTTCAGCGGTTCGAACAGCAATATTAATACCATACCCCAAAAGCAATGTTCACGCCGATGGCCAAGTGGTGATCATTGATTTCAGTGATGGTATGCGTTTCGAAGTGTTACCGGCCTTTTTGAGGTATGATGGTTCGTACTTTCACCCCGATACACACTATGGCGGATCATGGTCTATCACATATCCAAAAGAGGAACAAAAAGCACTAAAAGAACTAAACGAAAGAAGTAACGGCCTATGCTTTGATACTTGCAAGCATATGAGAAGGATCAGAGATGAAAAATTCAGCAGCTATAAACTTTCCGGAATAGTTATCGATAGCTTTGTATGGAGTGCCATAAAGGATTGGCATTGGATAAAAGAAGGGGAGACCCCTACCGCAAACTGGGGTGATTACGAATTGGTGTTGTGGCAATATTATGAGCAAAATATAAAGGGTGCGTCATCGTTGAAAACTCCTGGCGGATATGGTGAAGTCTCGCTACAAAAAAGTCGCGAATGCCTTGAAAAAGTTTTAAATTATATGGTTGGATAAAAATGAGCGGGAGTTTTCGTAACTCTCGCTCATTGTATATTAAAACTCAAATGTCCCGTGTTTCGGTGCTCTAAAGATAGAGCGTTCTTCTTTTATCTCTCTTTTTGGGTTGGTAATATGAATCTCTCTTACTTTTGGATAACCAATATTTA
>JAZNGR010000199.1:0-2336 GCA_045576575.1 Eubacteriales bacterium | reverse complement strand
CAGCTTTGCCACCGCTTCCTCTGCCGCCTTTTTGGGATCCTCCCCCCGCTTGATGAACACAAATTCAGGGGTAGGCACCCCACTCAGGGCCAAAACCTTTTTGGTCAGGATCTTATCCATACAAATGGCACTTGCGGCAATACCCGGCCCCGTGTAGGGAATTCCAAGCCACTCTAAATACCCTTGAATGGCGCCGTCCTCCCCGCCCAGCCCGTGGAGAGCGATAAAAGCGCAGTCTGCCTCCGCCTCCTTGATCTTCTCGGGCCCGTCAACGGCGGGATCCAGCTCGGTCACACGAAAGCCCGCTTCCTTCAAAGCCCGGGCCACCGCCTTACCACTGCGGAGAGAAACCTCCTTCTCGGTGCTTCTTCCCCCTCGGAGAACCAGTACATGTTTTGCTTTCATAATCGGATCCAATCTGTTTTTTCTTTCAGTTTATGCAAAGGAGGTCTCTCTTGCCACCCGGGGAAAGAAATCCTCCAAAAAATTGCGGAACGCCCGCAAACTCCTGTCCGTAAAGCGGAGCACCACCTCGTCGGTAAAAATCTCCGATTCCTCCAAACGGGTGGAAATATGAAACTCGCAGTTGAACTGCAAAAACGCCTCAATTTCAGCCTGAGGCAGATTCAAAACGCTTTGGTAAAGAGAAGGCTCGGCCTCCCGCAGACGGAGCCAAGTCTCCTTGGCATCCTTCATATACAAATAGGCACGGGACCCCGCCTTTTTCAATTCCTTGCGGTAATCCAAAAACCAGGTTTCCCCTTCGTAGCTTCGGCGGTGGGCGGCCTGCGGACCGTTGTCCCACAGATAATCCAAATACAGGTGAAAGAGAGCGCCCAGATCAAAGTCCCGCTCAAGAGATAGGGTGTGACCTAAGCGGATCAAGGCGGAAAGCCTCTCCTCCTGAGGAATATCACGCAGGTGAAGGTGATCCTTCTTTTCTCGGTCCGAATCCAGACAGTCGGGCAGAATGGTGCCCAGCAAAAAGGCATCGGAGGGGTCGGCAAGCAGCCGAGACCCCGCCAAAAGGTGCATCATGGTAGCAGGCATAAATCCTCACTTCAAGTGTTTTTCAATGGGGGCAAGTGCCCGACGAAACCAATAGCCGAACAGACCCACACTCACGCTCTGCCCCACCACAAAGGAGAAAAAGAGCAGAAGAAAGCCGCTTTCTTGAAAGCCGTATACATGGTATAAAATGGGTGGGATCACCACGGCATTGGAAACAATGGGACAAAGATAAGGCAAAACAGGGCGCTTTCGGGTGCAGTAGCTTCCCAGTGCCCCCAAAAGGGTGGCAAGGGAGCCGAAGATCACATCCGGCAGAGCCGCTCCGCATAAGAGATTGGCCCCAAGGCAGCCCACAAACAGGCCCGGAACGGCCGCAGGGGTCAGAACGGGCAAAATCGTCAGCGCCTCGGAAATGCGAAATTCAAAGGGGCCGACGGCAAGTCCGAACACGGCGGATAACAGGGTCAATGCGGCGTACAGTGCACCGATAACGGCAGCAAGGGTCAGATATTTTGTGCGTTTGGTCATATTCTACTCCGTAGTTTTGATTTTGGTGAGGATGGTTCCGAACTCACCGCCCGAAGGCAAAGGGTATTGTATCACAAAAGTATATTTTGTGCAAGCAAAATCAAAGGGTATCGACAAAGGGGGTTCTTTCTTGAATGATATGATCAATTGTGTGACACACCTTGTCAAAGCTCTTGTCAATGTCTTTATTGGAAAAACGAAGCACATATATTCCGTATTCTTTCAAAAGGTCGGTTCTTTCCTGATCGTGCTCCACTCCTTTTTCAGAGTAATGCTGAGAACCGTCAATTTCTATGACAAGTCTGGCTTGATGACAATAAAAATCGGCAATGAACCGATCTATGATACGCTGCTTATAGTTTTTAACAGGATAATGGCGCAAGAAATCGTACCATAAATGCTTTTCTTGAGGAGTCATATTGCGTCGCAGTATTTTTGCAATGTTTAATAATGTGTTTGCTTTTTTGTCGGTAAATGACTCATTGATACCTCTTGCGTGTAAAGCTTATGGATGTTTTAAGTACTGGATCTATTTGTAAAATATAGGACAGAAGGCTCCTTGCCATAGGCGATGAGAGGGGGATGCGGTAGGCCGAGATGGCGGCACCCCCTCTCCGTCACGACAAGCGTGACTCCTCTACCATGGGGCGAGGCTCTGCTTGCGGAGAGCTAACTGTTTTGAGTTCTTCCGATTTTGCAAAAAACACAATGGATTGAAAGGGGAAAACAATCGCACCAATTGAGGCTCCCCCTGTGGGGGAGCTGGGCCATCGGCGGTGAGAGGGAAGTCGGATCGT
>JAZNGR010000198.1:0-31620 GCA_045576575.1 Eubacteriales bacterium | reverse complement strand
AAAATAAACCCCCCGGGGAGGACCCCTTCTGTTTTTGTTTTTGGTTTAATATCCCAATTCTTCATTCACAAGGATCACTTTAATTCTGCCGGCCTGGCGCTGGGGGCCCTGCACCAAGTAGCTGCAGCAGATCCGATCGGGGCTGCTGCACCCTTCGGTCATACCGCCCTCCAGGCCGACGCAATGGCCGGTCTCTTTGCAATAGGTGGCGCAATTGAGGCGCTTGGTATTGGCAGGCGCCGCCACGGTTTTCAGGCGGCGGACAGCGGCCTCCAGATCGGGAACGATCTTATTAATACCGGCGATGACGATAACGGTTTTGGGGCCGAAGGTCAAGGCGGCGATACGGTTGGCATTGCCGTCTACATTAAACAGCTCGCCCTGCTCTGTAATAGCATTGGCAGAACTGAAAAATCCATCAGCAGAGAAGGTCTGCTCATAGACCTTCCGCACCTCTTCGGGGGTGATCCCCTCACGGGAGCGGTCTAAAAAGTGATAGTATCCGCTTTTTAAGAGATCCATCACGCCGGTCTCCTTCACCGTCATGGAGCCGCCCACGCTGACGGTGGCGCCCTTGGGCATCAATTCCTTCACCAAGGGGACAACCTCTTCCCTGGTCTCCACAAAATAGGCGTCCATACGGTTCTTTTTCAAGGCTTCCAATACAGTTTGAATGTTCATTTTAACTCCTCCAACAATTGCTTCAGCATCGAAGCATCCTTTAAAATATAAGCGCCGGTAGGCTCCAGAATCGTTTGGTGCTGATGCCCTTTGGGAATCAGCGCGCAGGGAGAACCCACATACCGCGCCATCTCTGCATCGGTGGTCAGATCCCCAATGAACAATACCGTCTTGGGGTCGATATTTCGCTCTTTTAAATAGGCCGCGGCGGCCTGCTCCTTGCCGCCCAAAGAACGGTCCTTACGCCCCACAATTCCTTCAAAAAAGCCTGCGATCCCCCGCTCCTCAGCTTGAGCCACCAAGGTATCATGATAGAGAGAGGAAAAGAGCAGCTGTCGTATTCCCTTTTGGGCAAAATACTCCAAAGCCTCTCTAACCTCGGGGAAGACAGGGCGGGGAAATTGGCTGCAACCCTGCTGAAACTCCTCGGAAAGCTCGGAGATCTGCTCCTTTTCCATATCCACGCCAACGCTTGCATAAAAGCGCTCCAAGGGCATCACCAGGTTTAGGGTATACCATTCCTCGGTGATCAGCGGCAGACCGCGACGGGTCAGCATGGCATTGACCGCCCCTACCGAGGCGCCCAGGTCATCCATCACCGTACCGTTAAAATCCCAAATCAAAGTACCAATCATTCTAATATCTCCATACGAAAAAAGAGGAACCCAAGGGTTCCTCTCAGTTCATTACTTGTCAAGGTTATATCTTTTCTTGAAACGATCAACGCGTCCGCCGGTATCAACCAGCTTCTGCTTACCGGTAAAGAAAGGATGGCACTTGGAACAAATTTCAACCCGGATCTCGCTCTTGGTGGAACGGGTCTCAAAGGTATTACCACAGGCACACTTTACAACGGCCTTTTCATAGTTAGGATGAATGCCTTCTCTCATGATTGTCACCTCTTTTTCGCTTGAACTTCATTGTTACTAATGTATATTATCATACTTCTAACGCAAAGTCAAACATTTTTTTAAGAATTTTCGGGACGGATGGGCATAGACACCACTTCCCGATACATCCGATTAACAGGAACCTCGGCACCAAACTGATAGACGCCCTGAAAGGCATCTTCATTGGATACCAAGCGGGCTGTGCCGGACACATGAACATCCCGATTCAAACGGATCACGCCCATGGATGTTTTTCCCATTGCCACATCATAAACATCGGTTGCCACTACAGTAGGTTGAATCACCGTTTCCCCTGCAAGGCCCAGCTGCCCGTTGGCATTTTCACCCCAAACATAAAGGGTGCCGTTGGCGGTCAACGCCGCGCAGGAATTCCCGCTGACCGAGATCTTCACGATCCCCTCCAAAACCTTCTGGTAATTGGCATAATCGCGGTTATCATTGGTGCCCAGCTGACCCCGATGGTTGCGACCTGCGGCATAAACCATCCCATTTTTGGTCAGCACAATACTGAAATTCCGCCCCGCTTCTGCTTGGCGAACACCACCCATCAATTTAATGGGGGTACTGCTGGCGGCGGTGGTACGGTTACCCATTTCGGAATAACTGTTGCTCCCGAAGCCATAGAGATTCCCATAGGCATCTACCGCCAAAGTATGGGTCTCGCTGACCGAGACCGAATCCACATTTTCAAGGATCATCGCGCCCGTAATACGGTTGCGCTCCGTACCGTCGCCCAACAAGCCAAAAGCGTTATAACCGACCGAATAGAGATTGCCCTCCGAAATATAGAAGAGATTATTGCTGTTTCCGTCGACATAACTGCAATCACGGCTGAACACATCTTTATCAAAAGTGGTATCGTCCCGCTCATACTGCAGGTATTCAAACGCGCCGGAAAGACTCAAGCGGCGATCCGCGCCCAGCAAAGCCAAAAAGCCTTCGCCGCCGGTAACCATCGAAACATTTTCATAAGAAAGACCGTTTCTATAAGAAATCGTTTCCATCTCGGCACCATAGACATCGGTGGTCACGGTTGCAAAAGCCAAATGTCCATAGGTTTTTCCCTTGCCGGTTGTGATATAATAATCATCTTCCACCGCAACGATGGTCTCGGGCAGGTAATCACATGCCCGCTCCGCATCTTGATTTTTCAAAGTTTCCTGATAGATTTCCACCGGAGAGGAACTATTGATAAAGGCTCTTAAATCCGCTTTGGGCATTGCCATGATCTGCAATACGCCGCCTGCTACCAAAAACAATGCAGCAGAGACTGCATAAAGACGGCGAAGAAGGCGGAATTTCTTGCGAATACCTGCACTTTTCTTCTTCAATGGCCGCATACTACCCAGCAGCAACAAAGCAAAGAGAACAGCAAATCCGAAGCTGATATAACTGAAGATCTTCAACATTATGCCTGCACCTCCGCAACTGCCGCAATGGCGGTAAATTCACTCTTTCCATGGGCGGCGCCCAGCTGATAGTTTCGCCGATCTCCTGCACCCAACAGTTTGCCGCTTTGGGTAAAGATCACTGTACAGGAGCCGGAGGTATCAAAGAGGACTGCTTCCTTATGGAGGATCATCGGTTCCTTCTGATACAAAGGCTTTTCGCTCCCCAATTGATCCATTCGATTATCGCCCCAACCATAAAGTTCGGTGCCCAGCAACGCAAGGGCGGTACTGCCGCCTGCATCAATGGCAGTGACCCCCACAGGGATCGGCACCTGACCAAAGGCTTTATTGGAGGGAGGCGGGAGTTCATCATTGGATTCCTCCCCTTCCTTGGGAGGCTCATAACCCGATTCCTCCAAGGGAATCCGCCCCAGCTGGCCGCAGATATTATTGCCTGCAGTCCAAACCGTTCCGTCCGCTTTCAGCAACATGGAAAAATCATCGCCGGCGGCAATATCTATGCAACCGCCGCCGATTAAAACCGGAACCGATTGGGTATCGGTATTGCCCAAGCCAAACTGCCCATAAGCATTATTGCCGGTGGCATAGACATTTCCGTCGTTGGTAAGATAATACATCGAACGAGCGGTCACCACTGCTTTTTTTACATTCTCTGCCAGGCGGGAATTGGTATCTGCCACCTTTTCCGCCGCCAGCCCCAATTGACCATAGGTATTGGCACCGAAAACATAAAGATTACCGGTATTCTTCACCAACGCGCCTGCGGTGGCGGAAACGGAAAAATCTTTTACATCCGGCTCGATCTGCACAAAACCATCCAGCCATGCGGCAGTCTGATTGGGGATCAGCCCCTTTTGATTATCGCCGCGAGCATAAAGGACACCGTCTTTGGTCAACAGAAAACAGGTATCGCCAACGCTCTGCACCTTTGCTACGTTATCATATAACTTCCCGCTCTCATCCAAAGCAGTCAGATCCAGCGCACCCCAGCCATAGAGGGCACCCTTTTCATTAATGATGAAATTCTTGCCGTTGCCTGCAAAGACCGCAGAAACGCCATCGGGAACTTGCGCAGGGCTTAAGATCTGCTGATTGCCGCTCTCGGCAGTCAATTCTTTTTCATGGGCGCGGTCTTGGAAATAGGTGGTCAGCCGCGTGGCAAGCATGGCTCCACCCACTACAACCACTAAACCGATCACCACGATCCACACCGCTGCCGAAGAAACGGCAGTAATCTTGCGAAACGCCAGTTTAACGGGATTGGATTCTCCTTCTACCCCCTTCGCATTGGGCAGAAAGCAAATAACCAAAACGCCGATCAGTCCAAAAAAGACCGCAAGCCAGCCCCAACCACGCCGGCGACCCTTGACTTCCGCAATTCGGACTGCCAAGAAGGCGCAGGTAACTGTATAGAAATAAAACAGCACTACGCCGATGATCAGACCGTACTCTAACATTCCGTAACCTCCTTATTCATTCAAAAGGTTCTTTTCTTCTGCATCTAAAATCGGGAGCGCGACGGTGACCACAGTACCCACATGGAGGGTACTTTCGATCTCCAAAGAGCCGCCATGGAGCCGCAGAATCTCATCCGAGATTCCAAGACCGATACCGCTGCCGCGCTTTTGGGATTTGCCTTTATAGAACATATCTTTTACATGGGGCAGGTCTTCGGCATCAATCCCTTCCCCGAAGTCCTGAACGATAAACAATGCCCGCTGATCCATTACCCGCGCGGCGATCTCAATCCGCCCGCCCTTCGAGGAATGTTTGATGGCATTATCAATGATATTAAAGAAAACCTGCTTGACCCGATCCCGATCCACCAACGCCTGGATTCCATCTTCTTCGGGAACATATTCGATCAAAATCTCCTCGCTTTTGGCGCGCTCAGACATCATAAAGACCGTTTCCTCAAAGTCTGCCAAAAGATCGGTTTGTTCCACAGTCAGTTTCATATTTCCCGACTGCAGACGAGACATATCCAACAATTCTTCCACCATCTTGGTCAATCGCTCGGTTTCGCTATAAATGATCCCAACACCCCGACGGGTAGTATCATCCATCTGATCAGCGGATGCCAGCATGGTCTCAGTCCAGCCGCGGATGGCGGTCAGCGGAGTCCGCAGTTCATGAGAGATCGAAGAAATGAATTCATTCTTCAATCGCTCCGTCTGGGAAAGTTCCTCTGCCATGCGGTTGATGGTCTGCCCCAACTGACCGATTTCATCATGCTTTCCGGTCTCTTTTACACGGGCAGTCATATCTCCTGCAGTGATCTTCAATGCCGCGTCATTAATCAGACCTACCGGCAATACGATGGATTTAATAAAATAAGTGCCGGTAAAGGCAGTCAAAGCAATGATAAAGAGGCCGATACCGAAAATGCCCCAATTCATGGTACGCACCGCACGCGCCACCTGCTCTAAAGAAGACATCATCCGAAGGGTACCGACCAGAATTCCATCGTCAGTATAAAGCGGCAGGGAAACACTGACAATCTGCTCATCGGCAGAGGCACTATAGCCAATCCAATGATCGTTCTTTCCGCCGCGGGCGGCAATCAGGTCGGGCGTTTCATTAATCTCCTCAATGGCGAAGCCGGTGGAGGAAAAAACAATATTGCCGTTTATGGAGATGACCTGCATCTCCATAATGTCTTTTTCCTCAAAATCCTCTACCAATGCCATAAAACCGGCAGAAACGCTTTGGTATTGCGGATACACATAGCTCTCAAAATACCGCGCCATATACTCACCGCTGGCACTTAAGGTATTCACGCAGTTATTATAATAGGAATTTTTCACAATGGCACTGATAATGGAGAATGCCAACACCACCACCAAGAGGGTCACACCAAAGATATTGACCAACCAGCGGCGGGTAATGCCGGAAAAGACATGCTTTTTCAGCAGGGCAACGTAATACGCTCCTCTTTCATAAAGGCTCTTCAGTTTTTCAAGATATTCCTTATTCATTGCCCCACCGATAACCAAAGCCCCAAACGGTCTGGATATACTTTGGTGAAGAGGGATCATCCTCGATCTTGATTCGCAAACGACGGATATTTACATCCACGATCTTATGGCGATCCCCGCCAAAATTATCGCTCCAAACCTTCTTAAAGATCTCTTCGCGGGAGAACGCTTTTCCGGGATGCTCCAGGAAATGCTTCATTAATTGAAACTCCACCTGCGTTACCTCGATGGGGCGCTCTTCTTTGGTTAGTTTGCGGCTCTTTACGTTTAATATGAAAGGACCGTCTTTTAATTCATCATAATCGGGCAGGGCAATCCCCTTCATCATTTGCACTCTGCGGTAAAGACTATCTACCCGAACGGTCAGTTCCAGAGGAGAAAACGGCTTGGTTACATAATCATCCGCGCCGTTCATCAACCCTGCAACTTTATCAATCTCTTGCGCTTTGGCAGTCAGCATAATAATGCCGATCTTCTGATTGGAAGAGCGGATCTTTTGACAAACCTCCAGCCCATCAATTCCCGGCAGCATCACGTCTAAAACCGCAATATCAATATCCGGATGCTGATCAAACAGTTCCAGTGCATCTTCGCCGGTAGAGGCTTCCACCATTTCATAACCTGCACGTTTCAGGTTTAAGACCACAAACGCACGGATGGCTTCTTCATCTTCTAGAATCAAAATCTTTTTCATATCATTCATCCTTTATCCAATGACGTTAAACAGCCCGTAAACTTGCATATAATTGATTTTCATCGAATTATTCGGTTGGCAATAAACCGCGGAAATATGGTCACTATCGGAATACAGCCGCCGCCATCCTTCTTCACCCAATTCATCGGAATACTCCGCCAAAGCAAAACTGCGGATGGTAAAGAGGGTCTCCCCTTTCATGGTCTTAAATACAAAAGATCGCTCGGCGGTATCGCCCCGCTCCACCGTAACGGTGCCGATCCAATCAGCAGGAAAATCCACCATGATCTTTTCGGTCATATCCACAAATGCCACTCGCTCATCAGCAAGAGTCTTACCGTCATACCCTGTCCAATAGGTCAGGTGGAGGTTTTCGGAAACACCGCTTCGAATATAAGAAGGCAGCGCCTCTTCGCGAGGAACTTCTAATATTCCGTCGTTATCCACATCGCGACAGGTAACTGCGGTGGTACGCATCGTGGTTGTACTCAACTGGGTCAGCAACTCGTTTGCCAGTTTTCCTTCTTCATTGATCGCCAATACCTCAGTGACGCATTGCCCGTTTTCCTGCTGCGTATCCACATAAACCGCCGGCATTCCCATGGTTGTTGGCCCGGTCTCAATAGCCAGATAATCGGTGGCACGGTCATACATCGGAACCGTATTGATGACGCCGATCTTGCCGCCCTCTTGCCCGACCAAGGATGCAGTAATTGCCTTGGTAGCGGAATTGCGGCTGATCACCGCTAATTTTGCGGGTGCACTTTCCAGCATGGCAAAACGGGTATACAATCCCGAATAGCGGCTTTCGGCCTCTTTATTGCGAATGGTATAAACATCATAACTACCGTCGGTATCAGCATGGTACTGCCAACCCACTACGATCTCGGAAAGCCCATCGCCGTCCATATCTCCAAAAGCGACTCTGCCCACCGAGGCGGCTTCACTCTCCCCTTTTGCCAGCATAGACCAAGTTTCATAGCGGTTCTGCATCACCAAAAAGCAAAGGCGATCCTCCTTGCCGGAGGGACGGTAGAAGCAAAGGGCTTCGGTTTGATCATCGCCGGTGAGATCCACCGAGATGATGCCGGTTCGGTAAGAACCCGCCTGGGGGTAAACCAACTCATAGCCCTCGCCGATGGCACCGTTGATAGCCTGAGAGAGTGCCTCTCTGCCCGAGCTCATAGCAGGGGGAGTCAGCATGGCGCGGATCTCCTCGCCCGACAAAGAACACCCCGAAAGAAGCATTACCAATATTATTAAAAATAGGATAAAACCTTTCCGTTTCATAAAATACCCCATAATAATCCATATTAATTGTATTATACTATATATATATTATAAATGCAATATTATAAGTTTTTAAAATTAGGTATTTACTTTTTGGAAAAAGTGTAGTATAATTCAAAATTGTCAGCGTGACCGAACTTAGTAGTACGTCTCTTCACCGGACGGCTCCTCAGTTCGTGCCGGACAAATCTATAGAAAGGTGAATAAGTGCTATGCTGAAAAAAGATATCAAAGATTCTGTGATCGCGGCCAATAAGCTCCATGATAAGGACACCGGTTCTCCCGAAGTCCAGATCGCTATTCTGACCGCTCGGATCAATGAGCTGACTGAGCATCTGAAGAAGAACCCCAACGACCATCATTCTCGTCGCGGTCTTCTGAAAATGGTTGGTAACAGAAGAAACCTGCTCAACTATTTGACCAAGGTGGACATCAATCGTTACCGTGCCATCATCGAAAAGCCCAACATCAGAAAGTAAGCCAAAAGCAGGCGGAAAAGGGGATATTTTCATTCCCTTTTCTGCCTCTTTCCCATTTTATAGGAGAGACTCCTTTAGCAGTTAATCAAGTTTCTTTGCCGAAAAAGCGACTTGATTAAGTGCTAAAATGTCCTTCTTGGAGTGGGAAGAAAAAAATTCAAGGAGGTACAAAAATGTACGAAAATCACAAGATTTACAAAACCGAGTTTGCCGGCCGTGCCTTAACGGTTGAAACCGGCAAATTCGCCCAGCTTGCCAACGGCAGCGCCTTGGTACGCTATGGTGAGACGGTTGTTTTGGCAACCGCTACCGCTTCCGCCAAGCCCCGCGACGGCATCGACTTCTTCCCCCTTTCAGTGGACTTTGAAGAAAGAATGTATGCTGCAGGTAAAATCCCCGGCGGATTCTTGAAGAGAGAGGGTCGTCCTTCCGAGAAGGCCATTCTGAGCAGCCGTGTCATCGACCGCTCCATTCGCCCCCTCTTCCCCAAGGACATGAGAAATGACGTAAATGTCAACCTGACCATTCTGGCGGTGGATCAGGATTGTATTCCCGAAATTGTTGGTATGATCGGTGCTTCCATCGCCCTTTCCATCTCTGACATTCCTTTCGCAGGTCCCATCAGCGGCGTTTCCGTTGGTCTGGTAGACGGCGAGATCGTAATGAACCCCACCGAAGAGCAGCGTGAGCGCTCCGACATGGCGGTTACCGTTGCTTCCTCCGCCAAGAAGGTTACCATGATCGAAGCTGGCGCTAACGAAGTTCCCGAAGACAAGATGCTGGAGGCCATCATGGCAGGTCATGCTGCCAATGTGGAGTTGATCAACTTCATCAACAGCATCGTTGCTGAGATCGGCAAAGAAAAGTTCGGCTTTGACTCCTATGATGTTCCCGCCGAGATCTTCGACATGGTGAAAGGCTATGCCGAGGAAATGATGAAGGAAGCCCTTCACACTGCCGACAAAATCACGCGCGACAACAACATTAAAGAAGTAACTGCCAAGGTGGAAGAGCGCTTTGCCGAAGAATTGGGCGACAATGCCTATCTTTTGGGCGATTGCCTCTACAAACTGCAGAAATATATTGTGCGCAACTGGATCTCCGAAGAAGGCAAGCGTGTTGACGACCGTGGTCTCAACGATATGCGCCCGCTTTGGGGTGAAGTTGATCTGCTTCCCAAGGTTCATGGTTGCGGTCTTTTTGCCCGCGGCAAGACCCAGGTCATGACCGTTTGTACCTTAGGTATGGTTAGCGAAGCTCAGATGCTGGACGGCCTGGACAATGTGGATACCAAGCGGTATATCCATCACTACAACATGCCCGGTTTCACCGTTGGCGAAGCCAAGCCCTCCCGCAGCCCCGGTCGCCGCGAGATCGGTCACGGTGCGCTGGCTGAGCGTGCTCTGGAGCCGGTTATTCCTTCGGTTGAAGAGTTCCCCTATACCATTCGTTTGGTCTCCGATGTATTGACTTCCAACGGTTCCACCTCTCAGGGTGCCATCTGCGGTTCTACCCTGGCTTTGATGGATGCAGGTGTACCCATCAAAGCTCCTGTTGCAGGTATCTCCTGCGGTTTGATCACCAGACCCGACGATACCTTTGTGACCATGGTCGACATTCAGGGTATCGAAGATTTCTTCGGCGATATGGACTTTAAGGTAGCCGGTACCAAGAAAGGTATCACCGCCATTCAAATGGACATCAAGGTAGACGGTCTGACAGAAGCCATTATCAAAGAAGCACTCACCAAGACCCGCGATGCTCGTTATCACATCTTGGATCATGTTATTGCCCCCGCCATTGCCGCTCCTCGCGACGATGTGAAGCCCTGGGCTCCCAAGATCATCACCCTGAAGATCAACCCCGATAAGATCCGAGAGGTCATCGGTAGCGGTGGTAAGGTGATTCAGAAGATCGTTGCCGATACCGGTGCTAAGATTGATATCGAGGACGATGGTTCTGTATTCATCTCTGCATCCAATCCTGCTTCCTCCAACCAAGCGCTGGAGATCATCAAAGGTATCGTATTTGAGCCCGAAGTTGGTCAGATCTATCGCGCAAAGGTTGTGAAGATCATGGAGTTTGGTGCGTTTGTTGAATTCGCCCCCGGCAAAGAGGGTCTGGTTCACATTTCCAAGCTGGATAAAAAGCGCGTGGAAAAGGTGGAAGACCTCTTGAGCGAAGGCGATGAGATTTGGGTAAAGTTCATGGAGGTAGACTCCAAGGGCAGATACAATCTCTCCCGCAAAGATGCGCTTATCGACATGGAGAATGCGCAGAAAGCCGCACAAGACTAATAACAAGCCCCCAAAGGATTTTTCCTTTGGGGGCTATTCTTTCTCTTATCATAATATATAAAGCCGCTCTGCTTAAGGCAGAGCTGCTTTGTTTGGTTTTAGTTGGTGTAGGCAGCCCAAACACCATTGTTGTGGTCCAGCCACAAAGTGACCGTCCCGGCAATGGGAGCTTCGCTATCATCCACATAATCGCGGGTCTTGAGATATTTATTCTCGCCGCCGACAATGAAGTAATCTTCCGATTCGATGGCGGTAACCTCCAACTGATCCACAGCATAGAGATTCACCTTACCGCCGGCAGTAACATCAAAGGTATAATAATCACCGGGGTTGATTGCGCCGAGGGCGGTATGGATTCGATCAACATCAACAGTCAGTTCATGAATCTCGCGAGTCTTCAGATCCTCTGCTTTGATTTCATAGGTCAAGCCATCTGCCGCAGGAACAACACTTGTCAACTGAACAGCGACCTCTTTTTCAGCAATCACTTCTTCCACCGCTAAATAAGTGGTGCGAGTGGAATCCAAAATTGCAACCGCCTGACCGGTCAGTTCACTGACAGGACGGGTATTTTTATTCAAATAGTAATGGGGAGTATAGGTGGTAGCCGTTTCTTCTGCAGTAGCCTTCCCTGTTAAAGAGGTATTCTCATTCATGCTATATTCATCCATGATTGCAACGCTACCGGCAGTAAGATGAAGTTTGCCGTTGCTCTCATAATAATTAACATAATCGCCGGGGTTGGGATTGGCAAGACCGGTCATCACCAGATCTTTATCCTCATAGGTCAGCAGGCTGCTGTCATAATAACTGCGAATGGTGATCCAGTTATCGGAAACATTGGTCACCTTTGCGGGGATCCACTCCTCTGCCAGCACCAAGTCCACATAAGTAGAACCGGTCTGAATGAAGGTAAAGGTCATATTGGGACGAGCCTTCAGCTTAGAGGGGTTGATGTTATTGGCGTTGGCAGGATATTCGCTGACCAACTGGCTTAAACGATAAATGGGATCGCCGGGCCAAACATCGCCATTCAGATAAAGAATCGACTGGGGATAAACGGAATAAGTAGTGCCTTCAATGGCGGCAGTGAAGTAACTATGATTATAGAAACTTGCATCTGCCAGAGAGCATTTCACCATAATGGGAGATTGCATCTCATAAGTAATAACCTGCTCTTCATCGGTGAAGGTACCGGAACCGTTCTTATCCATATAGACAACACGGATGGGATAGCCGATACAGGAAGAAAGATCTGCGTCGGTAGAGAACTGCGCGCCGTTGGACAGCAGCACATCTTCGGTCAGATCAAAGTTCAACGGAGTCTGGCGGGTTGCACGGATAGTAAGATCGGTAACGGCACAGCCATAGATTTTAGTAGACAAACTGTTCAGAGGCTTTCCGTCGAAATCCTTAAACTCGATGAAGGTATCCTCGGAGATGCCTGCTTCAGGATCATAAACCATCGCACGGGCAACAATTACAGCCGCCTGCTCGCGGTTTACAGTCTCGCTGGAAGCGTCTACCTCACTGCCTGTTAATACTTCATCCTGGAAGGCCTCATAGGCTTCTGCATTATCCTCCTCGGTAGAGATGCCCACCGCCTTGGTGACCAAGGTAATGAACTCTTCACCGGTGATATAAGTATCAGGCTGGAATTTATTATCAGGCACATACTGAGAATTAATCAATTGATAATCCATCGCCCATGCCAGATAAGGTTTCAGCAAAGAGATATCGGAGATATCGCCCGAATCGCCGTTTTCATCGAAATCGGTGTTGGTGCTGCTATAATCCTTCAATTCATCGTAATCATCATGCAGCATCCGGTAAACGATCTTGATCGCTTCACCGCGGGTGATCTTCACCTCGGGCAGGAACGTATCGTTTTTCAAAGCGGAGACCACTCCCAGCGCATCGGCGAACTTAATATAAAGGGTATTCACATCACTCAGAGTGGTACCATAGCGTTCGTCTACATCGCTATAAGCAATCTCTTCGTAAGCGGCAAAGGCAGATACGCTCAAAGTCGCAATCATTACGACTGTAAGCACGGCTGCCAAAAGGCTTTTTAAGGTTCTCATTCCGTTACCTCCGTCTCAGCAGGGTTTATCCCTATTTTCTGCTTAATATTATATATAATAATAAAAAAAGTTGCAAGTGTTTTATGAAAATGATGGGGGTTCAAAACCGAGTTTGTGAAAATCAACCAAAACAGCCTTTTTGTTTTTGGATAAAATCACGAATAAAAAAGAGGTCTCGGTGTAAAACTACACCGAGACCTTCTTGACTTTATGTTGCATAATCCATACTTTCTTTGATCGCCTGTTCCACAACATTGGCAACCTTGGTATGCCAGGTGCGATAATTCACACTATCGTTGCCCATTGCGGCATAAATGCCTTCTTTTTCGCCGCGCATCGCCTCAAAGTTGGCGCCGGTCAGATAACGCCACTGACCCATTTCGATGGCAAAATAGGTATTCTTGATAGCGAATTCGAAGTATTCCTTCTTCTGGGCATAGGTAAAGCCGTGAGCCTTTTGATTGCTCAGGTAATCAAACATTGCTTCGGTAAAGCGGGTTGCCCAAAGCTCCATAAATTTCACGGCATAGGGAGCATTGGAAGCATTCTTCAGCTTACGGGGCAGCATCATGGTATAGCCGATATTTGCCGCCACATAGCGACCGCCCTCATAGGGAGACTTGGGATAAGGTACCCAATTGAACTTATGGGTATTGGCGTATTCATAATAGTTCTTATCGAACATCAGCTTATCTACGCTGCCCATCATCAAGGTACCGTCGCTGTATACATTGGCCAGAGCCTTATTGAGATCGCCGCCGTTTTGCAGGCTCTTATAGGTATCGGTAAAGAAATCCATTGCCTGCAATACCCGCTCATCCATCCAGTTATTGATCAATGCACGGCTGTCGCTCTTGGTATCAATGGCGATGGGAGCCACACCGTTGGTCAGAGGATAGAACATCCAGGCGCGGCCGCCGCCGTTGTCGTAAGAAGCCAGAGGCTTACCGTCGGCAGTAGTGGTGGGAACGCTCTTCAGGAAGCTCTGCCATGCATTCCAATCCCACTGATCCTTCTGGAACAGCGTATGGGGATCCTGCAGACCGAATTCTTCCACCAGGGACTTATTATACCAAAGCACATCCACCGTGCCGATGGGGGAAATACAGCGATAACCGCCGCCGTAGCGGGTTTCCTCCAGAGTCATCAGATCCACACCGGGGGAATTGCCCAGATTCTGCATATTGATATAGGGATCCAGAGGCTGGGAAATATTCAAAAACTGCGGGAAACCGCCGAAATGGGTGGGGATGCAATCCAAAGCCTTACCGGCATTCATATAGGTCAGCGCCTGAGAGATGGACTCGGTATAGCGGGAAACGATATACTTCACATTGATGCCATAGGTTCCCTTGACAGCTTCAAACCAGGTGAACTCATCCAGGGGCTCGCCCTTTTCGCTGACATAATTCCAGCAACCGTATTTCAGCGCGGTGATCAGGGTAAAGGTCTTGCCCTTCAGGTCGGCCAGCTTCACATTGTTTTTAACAAAGCCGGTGGTATCAATATTGAAGGAAGGCTCTATCCCATGGTTCTGCTGCTTGGTCTCAGCCATCAGCGGGTTCAGCTGAACCTCATATTTGAATTCAGCCTTATACTGCTCCACAACCTCTTCCTGGGTCTCGGGAGCCTTTTCGGGAATATTCTCTTTTTCGGGATCCTTGGAGTTATCCTCCTCTTTTTCGGGATCCTTGGAGGAATCCTCCTCCTTTTCGGGGTCCTTCTTTCCGCCCTCGGACTCATTCTCAGGGTCGGTTTCATCGGAAGGATCCTCTTTTTCATCGGGATCCTCGTTCTCGAAGGAACCGTCGGTCTTATCGACAGTATCCCATTCATCATCATCGCTCTGCTTACAAGCGGTGGCCATGGTAACCAGCATCAGCACCGCCAACAGCAGCGCCAAAACTTTCGTAAAACGTTTCATCATTTTATTCTCCTTTAAAATGTCATTAATACATCTTCGTTAAAGAGGATGGGGTTACTGCCGTAATCATGCTCCACATGGTATTGGGAATAATCCGGCTTGGTATCGATCCGCACATAGGCCACCAGACCGAAATGGTCGGAGATATGGCCCTTGGAGATCCCTTCCTCTTCATAGCCGTAAACATTATAATCGAAGCCATAGCGATCCACCGCCACATGGGGATTGGGCTTCATCATGATCTGGTCGATCTGAGGATTTTTGGTATTGACCTGCGGCAGAGGCGCCGGAGCGGCTTCCATCGCTAAGTTATGACCGCTGGCCATACCGCCCAGCTCGCAAAGACCGTCTTTGCTCATATTCATTGCCACATCCCGAAGGTCCACGATCTCATTCCAATCCACTGCCAGCTCATAGTTGGCAGTGCGATAACCATAGTTGTAATCGCCGGCCACAAAGGCATAAGCGTCCTTCGGCAGTTTATTGAAGATGTCATAATACTGCTGCATCGCGGGAATATAGCATTCTTCGTTGCCGGGATCGAAATGGGCGCAATAGCAATAGAAGATCGCGCCGGTCTCTTTATCCTTCAGTTTGACCCACATAGAGATATCCGCCATTCCCTGATCGCCATAACCGGGGCCGGGCTGATTGGGAGTGGGCGAGATCCAGAAATGGCCGTTGTCCAACAGCTCATATTTGGATTTCTTAAACAACACCGGCTCGCTCATCAGACCGCCCAGATCGGGGCGATCTCCCCAGCGATATTCATAGAGCATGGAATAGGTCTCATTGAAGAAGGGGTCCTCTTCATAGAAGCGGAACATGGTATTGCGACATTCGTTATAGAAAATAACATCGGGGTTCTGGGTCTGCACCAAGGATTTGAACCGACGCAGACGGTTATAGATATTGATACCGGTACCGTCGCCCTTTTCGCCGTAATAAGTATTACCGCCGTGCTTTACATTCTGGGAAAGGAATTTGATGAGAGTTCCGCTGTTTTCCTTTTCCATAGCAGACGGGTCATCTTTTCCGGTAGTCTCCTCCTTGGGATCCTCTTCCTTGGGATCCTCTTCTTTCGGATCCTCCTCTTTCGAGGTCTCGCCCTTGGGATCCTCTTCCTTTTCGGGGGTCTTTTCCTCATCGTCGTCAGGATCGGTTATCCCTACCCAATCGTCGTTGGAAGCGGAAAAATCCTCTTCTTCCCCGCTCTTACAGCCGCTGATGATCATCACACTCATCAACAGCACCAGAAGCAGGGCCGTCCACCGATACGGTCGGTTCATCGCTTTTCTCCTTTCAGATGCTCTATGGTTGTTTCTATGCACGCGTCAAAGGAGATCTCCTCCTTGCCGAAAAGTTGAACTTTAAAGGTCTCGCTGATAGGCTCCAGCCAATAGGGATCGATCCCCGAGCGCCCGCAGATCATCCCCATCAGAGAGCCGATAGCGGCACCGTTACAGATGGACTCAAAGCCCGATCCTGCCGCAAGGCAGATGGTTTTTCCGAAATCCCCCTCCCCGTAAAGAAGGGCGGCGGCAACGATCAGCGTATTGGGAATCGCAAGGCACCAATCATGACCGTTGAATTCATCATAGCGCTCATAAAGCTTCTTTAAAAACACTTCATGAGAGCGCCCCGCCCGATAATCACCCAGCAATTCATCAAGCTGCTCATACAGGCGGGAGGTGGCGGGGATCTCCGCCATCCCGTATTGCAGGATCTCTGCCGGGTCTTTTGTCGCCGCGGCCGCCGCGATCATCGCCGCCAGCAGCATAGCACTGTAGATCCCGTTTTTGGTATGGGTGGCGGAAGCATCCCGCCAAACCATGGCAGCGGCGGTTCCGGGAGCCGCAGGATTGATGTAACCATAGTAATCCGCACGGTTCCTGGCACCGACCCACTCACGAAAGGGATTTTTATGGACTGCCGACTCCGGCGGCAGATATCCATTAATGAAATTGCGGAAGGCCACCCGCTCGGCGGTGTGGCAGATCTCTTTGCGCAGATGATCCATCCACATCCGCGCCACATCCTCGGAGGTAAAGCCTTTTCCATAGGAATTGATCATCATCTGCACCAATACCGGGTAATTCAGCGTACCGTCATAAGGAAAGGTTTCAATGGTATCGGGATAGATGGCTTTTCGCAGGCGGTCTCCATAGCGTTTTTTCAACTCGGGAGTTATATCAGCACTACACATATAGCGATGAAGAGGAAAGTTTTCGCAGGATTTCAAAACAATTTCCCGCTCTTCTCCCCGCAGACCGCAAATGCCGCGCCCCAGCAAAAGGCCTGCCGCCTTTCCCAACCACGCACCCTCGATCCGATCCTTCATACGGTTCGGTTTTTTAAGAGGCTTGGAATAAGGCGCGCGCAAGGCGCGAAGTTCATCCCATGCAACAGGCTCGCTATACTTATAATCGGGGCGGCGCTTGGCATCCATAATGGTTTCAAACAATGCATCCGCCATCTTTCGCTTGGGCTCATCATAAGGAAGGCGGGAAACGGCATCGAAGGTCTCTTTATAGGTCTCCAGATCCAGCCCCTCCTCCATGGATTGCTGATATTCCCATTTCATAAAGCCGCAATAGATCTCCCAGGAATACCGAACGGTAATTCTGGGGGAATTGGGAGGCTGATATCGCCGAATGGCGGAAAATTCACCTTCCTCGCTGAGCACCAGAGTATCCAGCGAAATATCAAAATAGCGGGCGATCTTCACCAGTTTTTCCAGATTGGGAACGGTAACACCGGTCTCCCATTTCTGCACCGACTGCTGAGAGACCCCAAACAGCTCAGCAAACTGCTCTTGAGACAAATTATCCCTACGCCTCAATTGACCGATGATCTTTCCTAAAGCCACAGTGCTTCCTCCCCATAATGGTTCTATTCTATTATATCATAATATAATTTTAAAAGAAAAGCAACTGAAAGTAGTAATTTTTCACAACCAATAGTTGTAAAATGTAAAAAGCGGTTCGCTTTCGCGAACCGCTTTAAAATTATTGAGCAAAAGCGAGGCTTTCCTCTACTGCTTTTTGCACCACATTTTCCACTTTAATATGGGTGGTTTTATAATTTACCGCTTTATTGGTAATGGCAAAGATCAAACCAACCTCTTCCTTCCGCATAGCATCGAAATTGGCGCCGGTCAGGAACCGCCACTCGCTCATCTGCAGACCGAAATAGGTATTCTCGATGGCGAATTCGAAATACTGCTTCTTCTTGGCATAAGACCAGCTGGTGAAATCCTTGATGGTCAGATAGTCAAACATTGCCTCGGTCAGACGGGTGGCCCAAAGCTCCATAAACTTCACCGCATAGGGAGCGTTGGATTGGGTTTTCATCTTTTTAGGCAGCATCATGGTATAGCCGATATTGAAGGCAACATACCGCCCGTTTGCATTGGGTGCCTTTGGGAAGGGAACCCAATTGTACTCATGGGTACGGGCGTACTCGTACTGGTCATAATCCCCTTCCATCAGGTCAGCGGAGCTGGCCATCAGGCAGGTACCGTCCTGATACATATAGTCCTTATGCTTATTGGGGGCAGTCAAGCCTTTGATCACATCGGTGGCATAGACCATTGCCTCAATAGTACGCTCATCCATCCAGTTATTGATGAGATTGGGGGTCTTGCTCTCGGTATCAATCTTGATGGTATGAATACCGTTGGTCATGGGCCAATAGAACCACCAGCGGTTAACGGCCACATACATGGGAGTCAACTGCTTACCGTCGGAGGTATTGGCAGGGACGCTGACAATGAAATCCCGCCATGCATTCCAATCCCATTGATCCTGCTCCCAAAGGGTATGAGGATCCTTGAGGCCGAACTCCTCCACCTGGGACTGATTATACCAAAGAACGTCCACACAGCCAATGGGAGAGATGCAGCGATAACCGCCTGCATACTTGGTCTCCTCCAGGGTCATCAGGTCCACACCGGGGGAATTGCCCAGATTCTGGGTATTGATATAGGGATCCAGAGGCTGGGAAATATTCAAGAACTGCGGGAAACCGCCGATATGGGTGGGGATCACATCCAGGGCCTTACCGGCATTCATATAGGTCAGCGCCTGGTTAATGGACTCGGTATAGCGGGAAACGATATACTTCACATTGAGGCCATATTGACCCTTCAATGCTTCATACCATTTGAACTCATCCACTACCTCACCCTTTTCATTTTCATAATGCCAGGCACCGTATTTAAGGGGAGTCAGCAGGGTGAGAGTCTTGCCCTTGAGATCTGCAAGCTTTACATTGTTCTTCACAAAGCCGGTGGTATCAATATCAAAAGAAGGAACCACACCGGTATTGGGCTTTTTCGCCTCGGCCAGCAGAGGGTTATGGGCTACCTCATACTTCTTGGTCTCATCGTATTGCTCCACGACCTCTTCGAAATTATCGGGAGCAGGCGCCTCTTCCTTAGGCGCATCAGGCTTTTCTTCGGGATCCTTCTCATCTTTTTCGGGATCGGCTGCGCCGCCTTTTCCCTCTTCGTTGTCTTCGGAATCTACTGCGGAGTCGCTTTCCGATTCGGAATCATCTGATTCGAAAGAGGCCTCTTTATCCTCCCCCAGAAGTTCCCAGTCGTCCTCGTCTGCTTGTTTGCAGGCAGTAAACATGGAAACCAACATCAACAGCGATAGGATCATTGCCAATAAGCGACAAAATTTCTTCATAAAATCGCCTCCTTTTAATGTTTATATTCTTATCATACAACAGCTTTCATGGAATTTCAATATAAATCAACTCAATCGAAACTTTTTTGTAACACAAAAACGGCGTACCGAAGTACGCCGTTTTTTAACGAAAGAGTTTTAAAACAATTATTGAGCAAATGCCATACAGTCTTTCACACCCTGCTCTACCACATTGGCAACCTTGGTATGAACGGTGCGATAGTTCAGATTCTTATCGCAGATGGCCCAGATCAGGCCTTCGCCTTCCTTCCGCATGGCATCGAAGTTGGCACCGGTCAAGAACCGCCACTCAAACATCTGCAGGCCGAAGTAGGTATTCTCAATGGCGAACTCGAAATATTCTTTTTTCTGCTCGTAGGTCCACTGATAAGCCTTCTGGTTGGTGAAATAGTCAAACATCGCCTCGGTGAAGCGAGTTGCCCACAACTCTGCAAACTTCACGGCATAGGGGATATTGGACTGGGTCTTCACCTTCTTGGGGATCTCCATACAATAGCCGATATTGAAGGCGACATACCGACCGTCTTTATAGGGGGACTTGGGGAAGGGAACCCAATTATACTTATGATTGGTGGAGTATTCATAATAATCCAGATCCTGCATCAGGATGGATTTGCCGGACATCATACAGGTACCGTCGCTATAAAGATTGGTCTCGGCAGCGGCACCATACTCGGTATTGGGCAGGCTCTTCAGAACATCGGTGAAGAAGTCCATTGCCTGGAGGGTACGATCGTCCATCCAGTTATTGATCAGCTTCATATCCTTGCTCTCGGTATCCAGACCGATGGTATATACACCGTTGGTCATGGGCCAATGGAACCAGTCGCGGTTGATGGAATTGGCAAAGGGAGTCAGAGGCTTACCGTCGGAGGTGGTTGCAGGAACGCTGGAAACGAAGTTCCGCCATGCATTCCAATCCCACTTATCCTCTTTCCACAGCTTATGGGGATCCTGCAGGCCCAGCTCTTCCACCATACTCTGGTTATACCACAGCACCTCAACAGTACCGATGGGAGAAATACAGCGATAGCCGCCGCCATACTTGGTCTGCTCCAGGGTCATCAGGTCCACACCGGGAGAGTTGCCCAGGTTCTGGGTATTGATATAGGGATCCAGAGGCTGGGATAGATTCAAAAACTGCGGGAAGCCGCTGATATGGGTGGGGATCAGATCCAAAGCCTTACCGGCATTCATATAGGTGAGGATCTGGTTGATACTTTCGGTAAAACGGGAAGCAATATACTTCACATTCAGGCCGTATTCGCCCTTCATGGCTTCAAACCATGCCCACTCATCCACTGCCTCGCCCTTTTCATTACGGTATTCCCAAACACCGTAACGCAGGGCGGTGATCAGGGTAAAGGTCTTCCCCTTCAGGTCTGCCAGCTTTACATTGTTCTTAACAAAACCGGTAGAATCAATATTAAAGGAGGGCTGAATGCCGGTATTGACTTTTTTAGTCTCGGCCAGCAGAGGATTGAGCGCAACCTCATACTTATTGGAGGCCTCATAGTTCTCCACGACCTCTTCCTGGGTCTCGGGAGCCTTTACCTCTTCCTTTTCGTCTTCTTTTTTACCGGACTCTTTATCGTCCTCTTTGTCGCCGGGCTTTTTGTCGTCCTCTTTATCCGTAGAACCTTCGTTCTTCGGATCATCGGACTCCACATCGCTATCGTCCTTGCCGGGTTCATCTTCGTTGGTTTCATCATCGTCGCCGAAGCCGGAGGATTCGTTATCCACGATATCCCATTCATCATCATCGGACTGCTTACAAGCAGTTGCCATGGTGACCAGCATCAGCACCGCAAGAATGACAGCCAACACTTTGCAAAACTTATTCATGGTCATACTCCTTTCTCCATTCTTTTGCACTATCATTGTATTACAATCAAAATGGAAAATCAAGGCATCGGATCGAAATGTAACATAAATGTAAACTTCCCTTGGCAGGTTGCACAAAAAAAGTGGTGTTTTTTTGTTTTTTGCCTTTTTTTGTAAAAAATGCGGCATGCTTTCGCATGCCGCATTTTAAGAAATATGATCTCATTACTGAGCGAATGCAACGCATTCCTTAACGCCCTGCTCTACCACGTTCGCTACCTTGGTATGAACGGTATGATAGTTCAGGTTCTTATCGGTGATGGCCCAGATCAGACCCTCACCCTCCTTACGCATGGCATCGAAGTTGGCGCCGGTCAGGAACCGCCACTCAAACATCTGCAGCGCAAAGTAAGTATTCTTAATGGCAAACTCAAAGTACTCTTTTCTCTGAGCATAGGTCCACTGATAAGCCTTGGAGGTTGCGAAATAGTCGGCAATGGCCTCGGTGAAGCGGGTTGCCCACAGCTCTGCAAACTTCACGGCATAGGGGATATTGGACTGAGTCTTCACCTTCTTGGGGATCTCCAGGCAGTAGCCGATGTTGAAGGCAACATACTGGCCGTCTTCATAGGGAGACTTGGGGAAGGGAACCCAGTTATACTTCCGATTATGGGAGTATTCCTTATCGTCCATCTCCTGCATCAGGATCATCTTGGAGGCCATGGTGATGGTACCCTCGGTATACATATGGGTCTCGCTCTTGCCGTTGCCCATATTGGCCAGGCCCTTGATAACATCGGTATAAAAGTCCATCGCCTGGAGGGTTCTCTCATCCATCCAGTTATTGATGAGGTTCATATCCTTATTCTCGGTATCCAGACCCACGGTATAAACACCGTTGGTCATGGGCCAATAGAACCAGTCACGGTTGATGGCGGCGCCATAGGGGGTCAGAGGCTTACCGTCGGAGGTGGTGGTGGGAATGCTGGTAACAAAGTTACGCCAAGCGTTCCAGTCCCACTTATCCTGCTGCCACAGGGTATGAGGATCCTGCAGACCGAACTCCTCTACCTGAGACTGATTATAGAACAATACGTCTACAGCGCCGATGGGAGAGATGCAACGGTAACCGCCGCCGTACTTGGTCTGCTCCAGAGTCATCTGATCCACACCGGGAGAGTTGCCTAAGTTCTGCTCGTTGATATAGGGATTCAACGGCTGAGACAGGTTCAAAAACTGAGGGAAGCCACCGATATGGGTGGGAATCAGATCCAAAGCCTTACCGGCATTCATATAGGTAAGGATCTGGTTGATACCGTCGGTATAGCGAGAGGCAATGTACTTGATGTTTACACCGTACTCACCCTTCATAGCCTCGAACCAGTTCCACTCATCGACCGTCTCACCCTTCTCGTTCTTATATTCCCAAACGCCGTATTTCAGCGCGGTGATCAGGGTGAAGGTCTTACCCTTCAGATCGGCCAGCTTTACATTATTCTTAACAAAGCCGGTGGAGTCGATATCGAAGGAAGGCTTATAGCCGGTATTAGGCTTCTTGGTCTCTGCGAACAGAGGGTTCAAGGTCACCTCATACTTATTGGCTGCTTCATAGTTCTCCACGACCTCTTCCTGGGTCTCGGGAGCCTTTACCTCTTCCTTTTCGTCTTCTTTTTTGCCGGACTCTTTATCGTCCTCTTTGTCGCCGGGCTTTTTGTCGTCCTCTTTATCGGTAGAACCTTCGCCCTTCGGATCATCGGACTCTACATTGCTTTCGCCCTTGCCGCCTTCGTCTCCTTCATCATCGTTGCCGAAGCCGGAGGATTCGTTATCCACGATATCCCATTCATCGTCATCGGACTGCTTACAAGCAGTTGCCATGGTGACCAGCATCAGTACCGCAAGGATCAGCGCCAGCACTTTGCAAATCTTATTCATCTTCTTACTCCTTTCATTTATAGTTTGAATACATTTGCTCTTTCATTATAATATATAAAGGCACCAATTGTCAACACAACAACAAAAAAAGAACTGCCCCAAGGGCAGTTCTTTTTCATTATTATAAAATAACGCGAGAGCAGATCGTTGCCATCTCTGCGCGGTCGATGGCGCTCAAGGGATTCAGTTTCAGCAGATTACCCTCTTGGCTACCTTTGATCAAGCCGGAAGAAACAACAGCCTGCACGCCTGCTTTGGCATAATCTGCCACCAAGTTCGCATCAGCAAACCGATTCAAATTCGCTGCGCCATTCAGTTCCAGTGCTCTTGCAAAGAGAACCATAACATCCTGACGAGCAATTGCTTCATTGGGATTGAACTTCAAAGTTCCGTTATCATTGGAACCGGTGAAGATTCCCAATGCACTGCAAGTCTTAACAGCGTCTACCGCCCAATCAGAAATGCCGGCAGCATCTGCATAGGGCAGCGTTTCTTTACTATAGTTTGCAGGGTTGATACCGATCAACCGAACCATGACCATTGCCATTTCCTGGCGAGTGATCTTATCGGTGGGGCGGAAGGTGGTGCCATCGCCGATCAAGAGACCCTTTTCACCGGCGGCATAAACGCCCTCATAATACCAAGCGTTGGGATCTGCTACATCCAGATAATCCTTGACCTGTGCATTTTTAGTGATGACCAATTCATATTCCTGGGTAGTAACACCGTCTTCAGCGGTGCAAACCACAAAGTAACGGTTGGTAATCATTGCGGTGGGCAACGAGAACGCTCTGGTTTCGATCACACGCTCCCCATCGGGGGTTGTGGTTGCAGTAAAGGTCATTTTCTTCCCTTCGGTTCTGGCTTCATCTGCATAAACATCACAAACCGCATAGGGGCTTCTGGTAGTAAAGGTTACATTGGTGTTATCACCACCGCCTACGAAGGAAATTACACCATTCGCAATGGTTGCAGAAACACCTTCTGCGCCGGTGATGGTCGCGTCGGAAGAATTTTTACCATTCTCAATGGTCAGAGTCAAGGTCTTAACTTTCTTGGAGGCATCGGTTACAACGACAGAGAATACATTATCACCTGCAGTCAGTTTCAAAGCAGCAGGCTTTGCGGAGGTGGATACTTCCTTGCCATCCTTATCCTTAATAACATAGGTAGACTTGGGAGAGGTTTCTAAGGTAATGTTTACTTCGCTCTCCAAACTCTCCAACGCATAGATCAACAAGCCCATGTTGCTGCGAACAAAGACATCACCGCTCTTATCGCCGTCCATGGAGATAACGGCGGGATCGTTGGACGAAGCATCGCGATTGAAAGTGACGGTATATTGCTCAGTCTTATTGCCTACTTGGGAGGTTACAACAACACAGAACTTATAACCACCATAGGGGATATAATTGCCAAGATCCTCCAACGGAGTCGCGCAGGTTTCATCGGTATACAACTTATAGGTCGCACCGGGAGAAACTTTGATTTGATAATCAACAAAGTTTTCCTCGCTGTTGAAGTTATACTCATATTTATGAGCGGCGACATCACCAACATTGGGAATATTTCTATAGTGGTTGAAGACTACACCCAGCAGATTAGCTTCGGTACCGGGTTCACGAATCACATGGATCCGATAGACCTTACCGAAACCATCATCATCAGCTTCCAAATAGAGATAACGATCGGTCTGCGTACCATCCAGATACACAATGCCGTTCTTGATCTCGGTATTGAGAGTTTCATCCTCATAGAGAGACCATGTTGCGCAATCAGCAGGAACCTCGATCATCTCATTCAGATTCAAGAAATCTTTATTCTGACCGGTAACATTAATAGTGATCAACTCGTTCTCCACCTTAACGTCTTTCACTCCGGTCACCGCTTTGACCAATGCGCCCTTATCTTCTCCTGCTGCTTCATCATAATAAGGATACAGCAGCAGTTTGGTTTGATCATTGGACAATTTGACCTGTTTTTTATTAAGGCCCTGCGTATAAGTATTCCCCTGCAGGTTCATAACGCCGTTTACATTGGAAGAAACCAGTGCAGAAGCATTAGCAGGAAGATCCATCAGGTTATTGGTAATATTGATAATATGACGGAAGGAAACGTAATTTTCATAGTGCTCAATATAATTGAACTGGAAGGGAGCTACGCTGGTAGAAAGATTCCGGAACTCATTGCCGGTAATGGTGAGCATGGTGCCGGGAGCGGTCTTATGCCCATAGAAGTTATAGTTCACCAAACCGCACGTTGCAGCTGACGCATCTGCAACGATATTGTTGCTGATGGTTACGCCTTGAAGCAAAGTGTCATATACTTTTGTAGGATCAGTTTCATTTACAAGCAAACCGACAGGCTTGGGGAAATAGTTTCTATCAATCAACAGGTTATCGCCAATAGAGTTTGCCTCTACGGTATTGCAATAAACCGCTGCAGAGGAAACGTCGATATAGTTATTGCGAATCGTCGTATCCATCACAAAGACCATTTCCAAAACCCTGGTACAACCCATAACACGGTTCTCGGTAAACTCTACATCACCGCGGTAAGAGGTGGAATAGGATGCCGCAGCGGTAAAGTTCATAATGGTATCGGTGGTGGCGTTGAAGATATTGTTTTTAATGTAAAAACCGGTACGGTGCTTATAACCCTGCTGGGTATAAAGATACGCTTTGCCGGTAAAATAGAATCCGTCGATGGTGGTATTAATACCATGGTCACGCAAGGTGACACGGCCGGTAATGACCGCCTCAGTCAACGCCGCTTCTTCTTTCGTCAGCGTCACAGGTTCTTGCCCTGTGGTATTATAACCAACTGCCGCGGGGCGAGCAGGGTTCGGAGTAACAAAATCCGCCTCATTCGGGCAAACACCCGCCATCGGTCCATAGATCCGGATGTTATTTCCATATACATCCACATCACCCTGATAAATACCGGGCGCTACATAAATCGCATTGCCTGCGGTCTGAACATTGGATGTTCCGCTATGAACAACGGTGGATTGCGCTGCATCTGCCAAGTTGGAGAAAGCATTCATACCCATCCAACCGTAATAGACCAGACCATCTAATTTCAAGGTGACGCGACCGGTTTTGCCCAGCCAATCATCATTCACAATGACCACATTATTAGGCAACTGCTTGCCGCCAACGAAGTTTCCTTCTTCGATGGTGACTGCATAGCCGAGATTATGGTCGGCTGCCGACACGCCCAAGGCAAAGCAAGACAGCATCGAGATGGTCATCACAATGCAAAGCAGGGCGGCGGAAAGTTTCTTTAAGTTCATCATTCTTATAACCTCCTGTCAGAAAGTTGAACAAAAAATTATTACACAGCATTATTATATTTTATTAAGAGTTAAAAGTCAATAGGTATAATCTGTTGTTTTGAAAAAAAGAACGATTGCATAAATTAGAGGAAGAAGGAAAACAATAGTAAAAAAGAAAAAGGAGCGTTGGCTATGTGTGGAATCATGGGATACGCCGGCGATGGAGATGCCAAAGACATTCTTCTTCGCGGCTTACAAAAATTGGAATACCGCGGTTATGACTCGGCAGGCATCGCCCTTGCCGCCAACGGGACCGTTGAAATCTTCAAAGATCAAGGAAAGGTGGCGCATCTGGCGGCACAATTGGACCAAGCGCCCGACGCCACAGTTGGTATCGGGCATACACGCTGGGCAACCCATGGCGTTCCCTGCCGTAAAAACGCCCATCCCCATCGGGCAGGTCGGGTCATCTTGGTTCACAACGGAATCATTGAAAATGAAAAGACTCTGCGGGCGGAATTGGGAGCAACGCCCATCAGTGATACCGATACTGAAATCGCTGCCATGCTCATAGACTCTTTATACGAAGGCGATCCACTGAAGGCGATCTTCCGCGCTGCCAAACGGTTGGAAGGCTCTTATGCCTTCGGGATCCTTTTTGAAGATCATCCCGATACCCTTTATGCACTCCGAAAAGACAGCCCGCTGATCATCGGTTGCGGTGAGGGCGAAAACTTTATTGCCTCCGATATCCCTGCCATCCTTCCCTATACGCGCAATTATTATCTTTTGGAAGAGGGTGAGGTGGCCGAGTTGACCAAAAACGCGGTGTATTTTTACACCGAAGAGCAACAACGGGTGGAGAGAATACCATTGACCGCTGAACAGCAAGCAGAAAGCGCCGAAAAAGGCGGATACGCACATTTTATGGCGAAAGAGATCCACGAACAGCCGGATGCGGCGCAAGCGACCATCGACCGCTATCTCAAAGAGGACACCCTTTTCCCCGGCGAATCCTTTGATATCAAGGGTACCATTCGAATCGTTGCTTGCGGCTCTGCCTATCATGCCGGACTTTTAGGCAAATACGCCATTGAAAAATGGGCACGGATCCCGGTGACTGCCGAAATCGCCAGCGAGTTTCGTTATAACGATCCCATTCTCCATGAAAAAGACTTGGTCATCGTTATCTCCCAATCAGGAGAGACCGCCGATTCGGTGGCGGCATTACGGCTTGCCAAAGCGCGGGGCGTGCCCACCCTCGCCATTGTGAACGTTTGGGGCAGCACTTTGGCGCGGGAGGCGGATCGCGTCCTTTATACGGCGGCGGGACCGGAGATTTCTGTCGCCACCACCAAGGCTTATACCTGTCAAGTAATTTTGCTTTACCTCTTGGCATTGCGATTGGCAGGCAACGAATTGGCTTATGATAAACTCTCCTCTTTGCCCGCAACCCTTTGCAAGACCTTGGAACAAGGGGAGCAATGCCGCAAACTGGCTAAAAAGTTCAAAAACGTCCATCGGCTCTTCTTCATCGGCAGAGGACTGGATCACGCCCTTGCCTGCGAAGGATCGCTGAAACTCAAGGAGATCTCTTATATTCACAGTGAGGCGTATGCCGCAGGGGAATTAAAACACGGAACCATCTCTCTCATTGAAGAGGGCACTCCGGTCATCGCTCTTCTAACCGATCGAGAACGGCTCTCCAAGACCTTAAGCAATATCAAAGAGGTGCGTGCAAGGGGTGCCTATGTTCTCGCCATTGCTTATGAAAATACGGATCTTGGTGGGGTGGCAGACGATTCGCTCACCTTGCCGCCTTGCTCGGAATGGGAAGCGCCTATGGCAGGAGCGGTTTTGCTTCAGTTATTGGCATATTATGTTGCGGTAGAGCGCGGAAACGATGTAGATCAACCGCGAAATTTGGCAAAAAGTGTGACGGTGGAGTAATATGGGAAGATATTTTGGTACAGACGGTATTCGAGGGGTGGTGCATAAGGCACTGACCCATGACCTCGCTTTTCGATGCGGGGCGGCCTGCGGCTATCTTTTACGAAAAGAGCAGGATCGCTGCAAAGTCATTATTGGCAGCGACACCCGTGCTTCAAAAGATCTTTTATTAGGTGCTTTGGTGGCGGGTTTTTGCTATGCAGGGGTCGATGTGGAACACATTGGCGTTTTGCCCACCCCCGCCCTCGCCTTTCTCGTTGATCGAATGGGCGCGGCGGCAGGGGTCATGATCTCTGCTTCTCACAATCCCTATGAATACAACGGACTCAAAATCATGGCAAAGGGCGGGATCAAACTACCCGATGAAAAGGAAGCGGAGGTGGAACGGCTGATGGAGCCGTTTAACCTCCCCCCTGCTACTCGTCCGGGGCAGTTCAGTTACAATCTTAAGGCAAAAGACTTTTATTGCGAACACATCAAGCAAGCCTGCGAGGAAAAGCCCGCTCCCATGAAGGTGGTTTTTGATTGTTCCAACGGTGCTGCCTCGGAAACAGCCGAGCGGATCTTCGGAGCCTTAGATTTAGATGCCCGCTTTTATCACAACCGCCCCGATGGATTTAATATCAACGAGGGTTGCGGTTCCATGCATATGGAAGAACTGGCGCGGTTGGTTAAGCGGGAGGGCGCTGATCTGGGATTTGCTTTTGATGGCGATGCTGACCGTTGCCTTGCCTGCGATCGGTTGGGGCGCCCCATCGACGGCGACTGCATTTTGGCGGTTCTTGCGCTCTATTTAAAGAGCAAAAATCGGCTGAAAAAGAACACCTTGGTGGCAACAGTCATGTCTAATTTGGGACTGATGGAACGGATGAATAAAGAAGGAATCAACGTCCCCACCACCAAAGTGGGAGATCGTTATGTTTTGGAAGAGATGATGGAGCAGGGCTATCTCTTGGGAGGAGAGCACAGCGGTCATATCATTTTCTTGGAAAAAGCCACCACCGGTGACGGCCAGTTGACTGCTTTGATGCTTCTTTCTGCCATGACGACCTTGGGGCTTTCGGGCGAGGATGTCCATGATATCTTCACGCCCTTTCCCCAAGCTCAAATTAATGTTTTAGCAGATGATCTGCAGAAACGAAAATTAATGGCAGACGAGGTCTTTCTCAACGATATTCGCAAAGCGGAATCCGCCTTTTCAGAGCGAGGGCGAATCTTGGTTCGCGCTTCGGGAACCGAGCCTTTTATCCGGATTTTGGTAGAGGGACCGGAAGAACCGGCGGTAAAAGAGGTGGCAACAGCTTTGGAGGAATCCACCAAAATTCGCCTTTCTCAATTGTTTTAGTGAAAAAAGCCTTGAAAACCCAAGGGTTTTCAAGGCTTTTTATTACTTTAATTTGGAGAGTTCCTTCATCCGCTGGGTATTGCTGAGGGTCTGCTTCCGCATACGGATATTGGTGGGGGTCACCTCGATATATTCATCGGGAGCGATAAATTCGATGGTCTCCTCCAGACTCATCTTCTTGGGCGGGATCAACCGAAGGGCTTCATCAGAACCGCTGGCACGCATGTTGGTTACATGCTTACGCTTACAAACGTTTACCGCGATATCATCACCCTTAGGGTTCATACCAACGATCATACCCTCATAAACAGGCGTTCCCGCTTCAATAAAGAGGGCGCCGCGTTCCTGAGCATTAAAGAGACCGTAGGTCACTGCTTCGCCGGTTTCAAAGGCGATCAAAGAGCCCATGGACCGTCCGGGGATATCTCCCTTATAAGGCTCATAGCCATGGAAGATGGTATTCATCACGCCCTCACCGCGGGTAGCAGTCAGAAAATCGCTCTTATAACCGATCAAGCCACGGGCAGGAACCAGATATTGCAATTTCATTCGAGAACCATTGGGTTCCATGGAAAGCATTTCGCCCTTACGGGACCCCAGGCGTTCCACTACTGCACCAACACAATCTTCGGGCACGTCAATAAAGACATGCTCGATGGGTTCACATTTCACGCCGTCCATTTCTTTATACAAAACATGAGGCATGGAAACCGCAAACTCATAGCCCTCGCGACGCATGGTCTCGATGAGAATGGAAAGGTGCATCTCGCCTCTGCCCGCCACCTTGAAGGTATCGGCAGACTCCCCTTCTTCCACTCTTAAAGAAACATCCTTTAAAAGTTCCCGCATCAGGCGATCTCGAATATGGCGAGAGGTCACAAACTTACCCTCGCGACCGGCAAAGGGGCTGTTGTTGACCATAAAATTCATCTCAAGCGTGGGCTCGCTGATCTTCACAAAAGGCAGGGGATCGGGATGCTCGGTACTGCAGAGAGTCTCTCCGATGGTCACACCCTCAATGCCGGAAAAGCAGACAATATCGCCTACCTTGGCTTCGCTGACGGGGACCCGATTCAAACCCTCAATGGCGAACAATGCCTGCACCCGCCCTTTACGGATGATGCCTTGGTTATGGAAGTTGCAAACCGCAACTTCTTCATTCTGATGAATGACACCGCGCTCAATGCGCCCAATGCCGATACGCCCCACAAAATCATTATAGTCGATGGAGGAAACCAACATCTGCAAAGGCTGATCCTCTTCCCCTTCGGGGGCAGGGATCTGATCCAAGATCTTATCAAAAAGAGGGGCAAGATCGGTTCCTTTTTCTTCGGGGGTAAGGGAAGCGGTACCCTCTCTGCCGGAGCAGAAAAGGATGGGGCTATCCAACTGCTCATCACTGGCGCCCAGCTCGATCAGCAGCTCCAATACTTCATCCACCACCTCTAAGGGGCGGGCATCGGGGCGGTCCACCTTATTGACCACCACAATGATCTGATGACCCATCTCCAAAGCCTTTTCCAAAACAAAGCGGGTCTGGGGCATGGCGCCCTCAAAGGCATCTACCAACAGCAAAACGCCGTTCACCATCTTCAGGATCCGCTCCACCTCGCCGCTGAAATCGGCATGGCCCGGGGTATCCACAATATTGATCTTGGTGCCCTTCCAATGAGCGGCCGTATTCTTCGCCAAAATGGTAATGCCGCGCTCCCGCTCTAAATCGTTGCTGTCCATTACCCGATCCGCAACCGCCTGGTTATCACGAAACACACCGCCCTGCTTGAGCATTTCATCCACCAAGGTAGTCTTACCATGGTCAACGTG